>NZ_JCABYM010000022.1:0-6209 GCF_059499385.1 Limnoglobus sp.
TCGAACTCGCCATGGCCTTCATCACACTCAATAAGCTGTTATGAAACAGCCTCTAAGGAGCGCCCGATGTTCGACTTGATCTACCGCATCGACCCGGCCGCCCCCGGCGGCCGCCCGCCGAAGACCGCGGCCGCCGCCCGCAAGCGGCTGGAGGACGGCAACCGCGACTTCGCCAATCTCGTGCAGCCCGATTCGCCGGAACAATCCGCGCCGCGCATCATCACGCTGAACGCCGACGCGCTCGGCCTCGCGCACGCGGACGGGTCGCCGCCGAAGCAGAAGCCGTTCGCCGCGGTCCTCGGCTGTGCGGACGCCCGCGTGCCGATCGAGCTGATCTTCGGCCAGGCGGCGAACGACCTGTTCGTCGTGCGGGTGGCGGGGAACGTGCTGGGGGCGGAGTGCCTCGGCAGCCTCGACTTCGCGGTGACGAACCTCGGCAAGAGCCTGCGGCTGGTCGTGGTCCTCGGCCACAGCAACTGCGGGGCCGTGGCCGGGGCCGTGAAGGCGTTCATGGACCCGCACGCGTACCTGGACATCACCCTGAGCCACCCGCTGCGCGCGGTGATCGACCGGATCATGGTCGGCGTGCGGGCCGCGCACCGGGCGCTCGAGCAGGTCTACAGCCAGGATGTCGAGCGAATCGCCGGCTACGAGGACGCGTTGCGAGAAACGGCCATCGTGTTGAACACCGCGATGATGGCCGCGAGCATCAAGCGCGAGTACCGCGAGAAGATCGACACGGACTTCGACGTGGCCTACGGCGTGTACAACCTCGCGACCCGCCGGGTGAAGCTGACGCTCGAATCCGAGGACGACGTGACCGTGAAGCTCGCCGCGCCGCCGGACAGCGGCGACGGGTTCGACAAGCTCGGCCTGTTCATCGCCGGCAGCGGCATGATCCGCCGGCTGCTGGGGGGCAAGGCGAAATGAAGCGGGCGTCCCTGTTCCGCCGCCTCTGGCCGCCGCTGCCCGTGTGGCGGCGGCTGGACGCGGCCGTGTTCGTCGTCGTCATCTACGGCGTCGTCGTCAAGTACGTCACCGACCTGGAGCACTGGAACTTCCCGAAGTGGATCGGCGACCTGGCCGTCATCAACGGCGTCATCCTCGGCGTGCTGCTCGGGTTCCGGAACATGCAGGCGTACGACCGGTGGTGGGAGGCCCGCAAGCTGTGGGGCCAGCTCATCAACGACTCGCGGAACGTCTGCCTGAAGGTGAAGGCGATGGTCGCGGCGGAGCCGCTGGAGTACCAGCGGTTCGGCCGGCTGATCGTCGGGTTCGCGGTGAGCTTGAAGAACCACCTCCGCGGCGGCCGGCCGCTGCAGGACGTGCCCGGCTTCGAGAAGGAAATCGCGACGCCGGCCCACGTCCCGCTGCAGTTCGCCGAGTGGGTGTACCAGCAGTTGAAGGCGTGGCGGGCGGCGGGGAAGCTGTCCGAGATGGACGCCTTGATCCTGGACCCGCACGCGAAGGCGCTGATGGACGTGAGCGGCGCGTGCGAGCGGATTCGGTCGTCGCCGGTCCCGCTGTCGTACCGGGCGCTGCTGCGGCACGGCACGATCCTGTACCTGGCGTCCGCCCCGTGGTTCATGGCCGGCGATTACGGGTACATGGCGGTCGGCGTGGTGGCGCTGCTGGCGTACTTCCTACTCGGCATCGAGCTGACGGCCGAGGACGTGGAGGAGCCGTTCGGCAAGGACGGCGACGACCTGGAGTTGGGCCGCTACTGCGAGACGATCCGCAAGTCTGCCGAGCAGGTGCTCGGCGACCTGGGCCTGGGCGACGTGGAACTGAGCACGTTCGCCGTGCCGCGGGTCAGTTAGCGGTGGGCTTGCCCACCGTGCGGGCCGAGTCTTCGAGGCCCGCACCACCTTCCTCCCGCGGAGAACTACCTGCGATGGGAGGAAGGTCCCGGCGGGAGGAAGGGCCACGCGGGTTCGAGTCTTCGAGAACCCGCACGGCGGGCAAGCCCGCCGCCATCTGGCCGATTTATTCACCGGTCACTGCGGGACCGGTCAATCTCGATAAATGTTCTGCAGAAGTGATGAAGCCAATTACCTCTGCCCCGGAATCGGTTGGTGCGAACCGTTCGACGGCCAACACCTCGGCCAGCTCCCAGGACACGGGTTCGCCTTCGCGGTTCTCGTAGGTGTGTGCGACTTCGTTCTCGACGCGCCTGCGAGCCTCCGTCGCATCAACGCCGTCAAACCACCGAACTTGGAAGTCGAGCGATCCCGTCAACACCCCGGCGACACGGCAACGATAAACAACCATGATCAGGTGATGTGGCTGATCGTTCACGATGTCACGGACTCAATGACAGCGGCTTGCAACCGCGTGGAATCCATTGCCCCGGGTGCGGATCGGAGGCTCAACACCTCCCGCTTGACGCGGACCTTCTGCTCGCCCGGCGTGTTCGCGATGGCCACGTCCAACCGCACGGGACCGCTCTCCCCCGCGCGGCGAAGTTCGTACCGACCGCCATAGGGTTGGAACTCCACCCCGGACTCGTCGGCCGCAGCCTTCCCGAGTCGGGCCAACAGCGGGCGGAACAGTCGCCCACAGGGGGGCGGAATCGTGGCGGTGCTTTCCCCGACGCGGCAGAGGAATTCGCCGTCGGTTGCCTCAAGGGACAGCGCGTCGGCGTGTTGGCCGAGGACCAACAGTTGGTCGGCGAGCCAAATCAAACCGTTCGGCACGGATGGGGCCTGCTCGAACAGCTTCACGACATGATCGGCCGTCATATCAGCACCACCTGCTTGGACAGGTTCGGCCATTCGGCGACGAGGTCTTCGAGGCCCAGACCCGGCTCGAACCGCAACTCGCCCGACGCGGCGACCGCGGCGGCGAACGGGTCCCTGTAAATACTATCGACGATCTCGGAGGGGACTTCAACCTTGAGCACGGCCGCTCCGCCCTCGGTCGGGAACAGCGCCGCCTTCTTCCGGGCGTAGTCCTCGGCCGTGCCCAGCCCCAAATCCGGGTCGCCGTCGCGGGTTGTTGAGAAGCCGTTGGCCCGCGAGTACGGGTCGCCGCCAGGTTCGACGAAGTTCGGATCGGGCGGGTGGGTCAGCAACCGCTCGGCCCGGCGGCGGGTTGTCCCGTGAAGCAAGACGACAGCCACGCTTGGAGTCCCCCAGTCGTGGTTATTCTGCCCCGCTTCACCGGGTAATTTTTACACCCGCCCGGCGGCCCGCGCGGAATTGTAAAACTTACCACAAGAAATCGCTCCCCTCGGACCGAACGGCACGAGCCGCCGTCGCCGGAACCACCCGCCCCATCGCACCTTAGACGGCCACGATTTTCCCCCGCCGCCCCCCGCCCGACATCACGGCATCCGGCTTGCGGTTACAGTTCCCCTGCACCTAGACTTTGCCAACTACATTCGGGTCGGGTCCGCACGGAGGTCAAGGGAATGACACTGCGTCGGTTCGTCGGTGGGTTCGTTTGCGCCTTGGTTTCGTCCCTCGCGGCGTCGGCCGGCGAGGGCGAGTTCGATCGGGACGGGTCGTACAAGACCACTAACTTCCGCGTCACCGCCCCGACGCGGGAACTCGCCGAGAAGTTCGGCGACATGGCCGAACACTTCCGCCGCGAGAAGGCCCGCGAGTGGCTCGGCGAGGAGATGCCGAACTGGTCCCAGCGGTGCCCGCTGCGGGTCGAGCTGCGGATGAAGGACACCGGCGGCGCGACCACGTTCACGTTCGGCGGCAACGGCGGCCGGTCCGGCGTGCTGTCCCAACAGATGCACATCTTCGGCGAGCAGAAGCAACTGCTCGAGAGCGTCCTCCCGCACGAGGTCACGCACACGGTCCTGGCGTACCACTTCGGGCAGGCCGTGCCGCGGTGGGCGGACGAGGGCGGCAGCGTGCTGAGCGAGAACGACAGCGAGTGCTTCACGCACGACATCCGCTGCCGGGAGCTGCTCAACGGCGGCCGCGGCATCAAGCTGCGGGTGCTGTTCACGCTCAAGGAGTACCCGCGGGACATGATCGTCGTGTACGCGCAGGGGTACTCGATCTGCGACTACCTCATCAACCAGCACGGCGGGCGGGCGAAGTTCCTGAAGTTCGTCCGCGCCGGGATGCGGAACGACAACCGCAACTGGGAGGCCGCCGTCCGCGACACCTACGGGTTCGAGAGCGTGGACGAACTCGAAGAGAAGTGGATCGAATCGCTGCGGACGCCGCCGCAACGGTCCGCGAAGGCGAAGGCCCCGGTCGCGAGTACCACGGCCGTCGCGAGCCGGGCGAAGGAGACGGACGTGCGGCTCAGCGGCCTGTCGGCCGTGCCGCGGCTGGAAGCGCCGACCGTCGCCCGCGGGGCGGCCCCGGACCGCGAGGAGCGGATCCGCCCGGAGGCGCGGACGGCCTCCCGCAAGGACGAGAACCCGCCGCCGATCGCGCTGCTCCTCCCGCCGGAATACGCGCCGAAGAAGTAGAAGAAGAAATGTTCACCGCGGAGGGCGCAGAGGGCGCGGAGAAAGCCAGAAGAAATTTCAAAAGAATCTTTCTCCTGGTTTTCTCCGCGCCCTCTGCGCCCTCCGCGGTGAAATCGGTTTTAGTCTTCCGTTTGACTTCCCGTCCCTAGACGCCGCTCCGCGTTCAGGGCCGCGTGCTTGTACAGTTCGCCGAGCGTCGGGTAGTTGAAGCACGTCCGCCGGAACAGGTCGATCCCACCGTCGGCCATCATTGCCATCACACCGATGTGGACCACCTCCGTCGCCTGCTCGCCGATGACGTGGACGCCGAGGAGCTTCCGCGTGCCGCGGTGGAACAGCAGCTTCAAGAACCCGTCCCGGTCGCCGATGATCTTGCCCCGCGGCACGTCGGCGTAGCTCGCCCTCCCGACGACGTAGTCCACGTTCTTCTTCTTCAGCTCCTCTTCGGTCGCACCGGCGGCGCTCAGCTCCGGGATCGTGTAGATGCCGGTCGGCAGCACCGGGGCCACGCACGCGTCGTCGCAGCCGGGGTCGCAGATGTGCTCCGCCGCCTCCCGGCCTTGCTCGGCACTCGTGGACGCGAGCGCCGGGAATCCGATCACGTCGCCGACCGCGTAGACGTGGGGAACGCCGGTCTGGAAGTTCGCGTTCACCGGCACGCGGCCCTTCTCCGCGAGCGTCAGCCCGGCGAGTTCCGGCTTCAACTCCGGCGTCCGGCACATCCGCCCGGCGCAGATGAGCGCGTGGTCCACGTCGAGAATCCGCCCGCTGGAGAGCGTCAGCTTCACGTGGTCGGAGCCGGGGTCCGGGCAGGACTGCACGTTCTCCTTCCAGATGAAGTTCACGCCGAGCCGTGTCATCGCCGCTTGCAGGGCGGCCGACACCTCGCCGTCCACGAACGGCAGCAGCTTGTCCCGGCCGTCCACGAGGTACGTCGGCACGCCGATGGCCGCGAACATGCACGCATACTCGCTGCCGATCACCCCGGCCCCGACGACGGCGATCGACTTCGGCAGCTCGTGAATCTTCAGCAGCTCGTCCGAGTCGTGGATGCGGTCGTGCTCGAACGGGATGCCCGGCGGCCGGACCGGCACGCTGCCGATGGCGATGACGATATGGGAACCCCGGAGGCTGACGGCGGACCCGTCCGGCCTCGTGACGTGGACGGTGTGCGGGTCGGCGAACGCGCCGGTCCCGTGGACGACGGTGACGCCGTGCCGCGCGAAGGCGTCGGCGATCCGTTCCCGCTCGCCGACGCGGACGGCCCGCTCGTGGCGGATGAGGTCGTCGATGGTCGCCCCGCGGCGGATCGACAGGTCCACCCCGTACAGGTCGCGGGACCGCAGCCCGGACAGGGCGAGGGCCGTCTCGCGGAGCGTCTTACTCGGCACCGTCCCGGTGTTGACGGCCGCCCCGCCGTGGTACGGTTGCTTCTCGACGACGGCGACCCGCTTCCCGTTCAGCGCGGCCGTGACGGCCGCCGACTCCCCGGCCGGCCCGGCCCCGATGACGATGACATCGAACGACTCGCCGTTGGCCATGGGGTGCGCTCCGTGGGATAATCACAGTGTAGTCACAAAGTAGTAGGCACACTCCGTGTGCCGTCCCCTCGGCGGGTCGGCGAGTTCGCCCGAGCCGCTGCGGGGAGTTCGTCCGGGTCGCGGCGGCCCATAGTAGTAGGCACACTCCGTGTGCCGTCTCGTTCATGCGCCCAGCGAGTTCGTCCGGGCCGCTGCGACCGACAGCAGACGGCACACGGAGTGTGCCTACT
>NZ_JCABYM010000023.1:0-6194 GCF_059499385.1 Limnoglobus sp.
CGGGGTGTAGCTCAGCTTGGCTAGAGCGCTTGCCTTGGGAGCAAGAAGTCGTCGGTTCAAATCCGGCCACCCCGACTGACCGCCCGCCCTTTCCACGTCCGACCGCCCAGTATGCCCACCATCGTCGTGACCGGCGACTGCCTCCGCCCCTACCGGGACGGGTCGCTCGACGGCAGCAACGTCCAGACCCGCTGGCTCCATGCACTCATCGAACGCCAGGTCGTCCTCGCGACCGGCATCGCGCCGAAGCTCCTGATCCTCGACCCCGACCGCGGGATCGACGCGCACGCCTTCTAACGAACGCACGGCCTGACGGACCGGCTGAACGCCTGGGCCGGCATCTACGACGGCCGCCGGCTGCACGCGGAGGTCACCGCCCTGTACGAGCCACACGTCCGCGGGGCGGTCGTGATCGGGTTCGAGATGCCGCCGTACCTGCGGTCGGCCCTGACGGCGCTCGGCGTCCCGTTCGTGGACGTGTGGGTCCACCCGATCCGCTTCCTGGACGACCTGCTCCTCGGCGTGCGGTCCTCCGACCCGGCGAGCGACGCCGCGATCCGCGGCCACGCGGTTAGTGAAGACGAGGTCTGGATGACGGCCGGGCTGCGGCGGGCGACCGTCACGACTTCGCCGTACAGCGTCCTCGACCCGGACACGACTCTTTTCCTCGCGCAGGCGCGGATGGACAAGAGCCAGGTGTTCGACGGCCGGTTCGTGGACGCCGGGGCGTTCGACGACGACCTCCGCCGACTGGCCGCCGAGCCGGGGCCGTGGCTGCTGAAGCCGCCCCCCTACGACCCGGACCACCCGCTCACCGCCCGCGTCCGGGAACTGGTCCCCCGCGCCCGGACGGTCACGGACAACGTCTACCACCTGTTCGCCCAGGACGAGGTGACGCGCGTGGTGTCGCTGAACTCCAGCGCCGCGATCGAGGCCCGGTACTTCGGGAAGCGGGTCACGCTGCTCATCCCGCCGGTGATCGAGGTCGGCTACCGCGGCGGGACCGGCAGCCCGTACTGGTCGCTCGACCACCGGCTGCTGGACCCGGACTTCTGGCGGCAGGCCCTCGCTCCGCTCGTGCCGACGACCCCGCCGGACGGGTTCCGCCACGCCCCGAAGCCGAACCGCCTGCGGATCGCGCTCCACTCCTTCTGGGGCTTCCAGCAGATCGACACGGACGCCTTCGTCCACATCGCCCGGCCGCCGGGCGGCGACACCGGCCACGTCCCGATCCCGAGCGCCGCCGGCCAATCGGCGAACCTGCTGCCGGTCCTGCACCTGCTCCACCCGGCCGAGGGCGACCGCGTCGGCCGGTTCGTTTTGCTGCCCGGCCGGGAGGAGCCGCGGATCGAGGTGTACGGCCCCTACGCGACGCGGCCGGCGGACCGTTACCGGCTGACGATCCGCTCCCGCGCCGCGGCCGCCGGGTCGTTCTTCGCCGACGTGTGCTTCGACTACTCGAACTCGTTCCTGCTCCCGCGGGCGGACATTCACGCCGGCGGCGCGTGGGAAGCAGAGTTCGAGGTCGCCGAGGCAACGCCGGGGATCGAGACGCGGCTCTGGAGCAGCCGCACGGAAGTGCGGATCGACGCCGTCGAGCTGGCGTGCCTCCGGCTCGGCCCCGTCCCGCCGCCGGCCCAGACGGCTTGAGCGGCGGCACGTCGTTACTTCGCCCGCCTGGCACCTAGCACGACGCCTATCGACCCGATGAGTGGAATCGCGATCGCGTAGCCGAGCGGTTGGCGGGCGGCCTTCAACCGTTCCGCGGTCGTTGTCGATATCGGAACGTCGCCGTTCGGCCAAGCCCCGGAAGCAGGCAGGTCGGTCCCCGCCAGAGGTCGTTCGGCCGCCAGGGCCGACGGCCCGGTTCGCGAGTAGCTCATCGCCGCCGACCCCAAGCCCAGCACGACGACGAGGGCGACGAGCACCGGCACCGGCCGCGGCGACCGCGCCACGCGGCGACACACCCACCCGCCGACCGCGGCGGCCACGAAGCCGAGTGCCAGCGCGTAAACGGACCAGCCGGTCGTCACCTCGGTCGAGCCAGGATGAAGGGCGAGGTCCGGCTCGACGAGGGCGACGGAAAAGCCGGCCAGCACCAGGGCGGCCATCGCCGCGTACCCGGCGGCCACGGACAGGACGGAACGAAACATGGGAGAACTCCCGTGAAGAAAGTTTGGGGATGAAGGTTGGGATTCAGGCCGTGCGGCCGAGGTGGTCGAGGGCCGCGACTTCCGCGGCGTGGATCGCAAGGACGCGGTCGCGGAGGCGGCCGCGGAGGTCGGCGCACTCCGACGGGGTGAGCGGGAACCGCTCGCGGGCCTCGGCTTCCAGCTCGCGGATCGCCCGCCAGCACGCCGCCCGGTCCGCCTCCGGGCCGTCGGTGTCCACCAACTCCGCGTACTCCGTCAGCCGGGTCTTCGCCGCCGCGAGGAGCGGCACGCCGTTGGGCAACGCGGCGTCCGCCAGGTCGGACCACAGTTCGCCGAGTCGGGCGTAGTCCGCGGCCGGCTTCTCCAATCCCGACTCGCGGAGAAAGTCGGCCATGAGCGGCCGCATCAGCCCGCCGCCGGTCCCGTAGTGCTCGACGTAGAAGTGTAGGTAGAGCAGCCCCGTGAAGAACCGGTGGCCCGGCGCGAAGGCGTGCTCCCACCGGTCCGGTCCGCGGGTCGCGGTCAGCCGGTCGGCCCACGATATCAGCGCGTCCGGCGTGAAGTTCCGCCGGGCGTTCGCCGGGGCGTCCGCGCCGGCCATCCCGCGGCGGCAGGCCGCGACCGCGTCCCGGACCAGTTCCCCCCGCCCCCGCGGCTCCGCCACCGCCGCCACCGCCAACAGTCGGTACTTGTCCTTCTTGATCCGCCCCCGCGCCGCAGTGAGCGCCGCCAGCGGCAGCTCGACCGGCTCGTCCGCCAGGTCGCCGATCGTGGCCGTGCCGGCCGCCGGGTTCACGCCGTAAACGGTGACGACGTGATACCCGCCGCCGGTCGCCGACAGGTGGTCCAGTCCACGGTGCGGCAGGAGCGCCACGTCCACCCAGGCGACGCACGGGCCGTGCGCGTCCAGGGGCTCGCGGAGGTTCCGCTCCGCCGCCCGCGGGGTGGACGCCTCCGTCACCGCCGGCGTCAGCCCGAGCCGTTCGCACGCCCGCGTCAGGTACAGCCGGTCGTCGTGCCACAGGTGGCGGCCGCCGACGAAGAACGAGGCGAAGTCGGCCTTCTCGTAGTGGAACGCGAACACGCCGATGCCGACGCCGCCGGCCAGCCCGAACGCCGTCGGCTCGGCCAGCTCCCGGCCGTGCCGGGCGAGCAACACGCGGAGCGCCGTCGCTGCGGGGACGACCCCCGGCCGGTGCGGCGACGAGGGCACGCTCGCGGTCCGCAGGAGGACCCGGCGGGCCGCCGCGTATCTTAGGCCGGTCTTCTTCATGTGATCGCGGACGAGCTGCTTGAAGTGCTTCTGTCGGGTCATTGTCAACGCCCTCGCACGGACCGCCGGCAGCCCACGCCTGCCGGCCGCCCGGTCGGGAGGCCGTCGATCAATGAAGGAAGTTGCCGCCGCCCGAGGACGTGATCCCCTTGACCCCGGACCGGGCCGCGTGGGTGGCCCGCAAAGGAGTGCCGACGGGAGCGTGTCCGCCGTGCCGAAACTCTAACCGACGTTCGGTCGCGAGGCAAGGGCCGTAGCCGCTCCCGCGTGAACCGCCGGCCGGGTTCGCGCGTCTTATCCTGAAGTCGCCCACCGCGAGGGGCTGGTGTTCCGCCCGGCCCGCGAGGAGTTCGACGAGACGCTCGGCGGCCGCCTCAGCTTCAAGGCGATCAACCCGCAGTTCCTGCTGAAGTACGACGAGTGACCGCGGGGCCGCTTCCTGCCCCGCGGTCAGCCCGCCGCCCGCTTCGCCATCCCCTTCATGACCATGCCCATGATCCGCACCCGCGCCCAGCGCGGGAGCGTCGCCTGCGAGTAGACGAGCAACTTCGACAGGAACCCCGGCAGTACCGTCCGCCGGCGGCCGAGCGCGTCCAGGATCGGGCCGGCCAGCGACTCCGGCGTCATCGCTTTGCCCATCCGCATCCCGGCCCGCGCCGCGAACCCCGTCCCCGTCGGGCCGGGCGCGGCCGCCAGCACGTCCACCCCGGCCGTGGACAGCTCCCCGCCGACGCCCTCGGCCAGCGATTGGACGTAGGCCTTCGTCGCCGCGTAGTGGGCCGACCACGGCACGCCCTGGAACGCGACGATGGAGCTCAGCAACACGATCCCGCCGCGGCCGCGGTCCCGGAGCCGCCGGCCGAAGTGCCACGTCAACGCCGTCAGCGACCGACAATTCACCGCGAGCATGTCGAGTTCGGTTTCGAGCGGCGAGTCGAGGAACGGGCCGGACGTGCCGAACCCGGCGGACGCGACCAACAGGCCCACGTCCAGCGTTCGCGTCTCTTCGAGTAGCGCCGGGACGCTCGATTCCTGGGCGAGGTCGAGGACGACGACGCGGCACGCGATGCCGTGCGCGGCCGCCAGCTCCTGCGACAGCTTCTCCAGCTCGGCCCGGCCGCGGGCGACGAGCACGAGGTTGAACTTCGCCGCCGCCAGCGCGGCGGCGACGGCCCGGCCGATGCCGGACGACGCCCCGGTGACGACGGCCCACGGGCCGTACCGGGCGCGGTAACGGTCGGTTCGATGGCGACGTGTGAACACGCGATTACTCCTCAAGACGGAAAGCACTTCCCGAACGCCGTCAGCAGCGACAGCTTACCCTTCACCCGCACCCGGCGGCGGACGATCGCCCAGACGATGCTCTTCTCTTTGCGAAGGAAGCCGAGCCACGTCGCGGCGTCGGCCTTCACCGCCAGGTCCGGCGTGCCGACGTGGCCCGCTTCGACCTTCAACGCCTGGTCGCGGATCGTAACCGTCGTCGTCGCTTCCTCGCGGCCGGTGAACGTGAAGTGGTAGACGGCGTTCAGCCCCTTCGACTGCCCGGCCTGGAACACGATCGGCATCCCGCGAATGAACCCGGCGACGCTCGACGGCCGGACGCCGTTGACCGGCTTCGCGGCCTTGTGCGGGAACCGCTTCGCCACGTACTCGGCCGCGTCCGACTGCGGCACGACGTAGATCGGCTCCTCCTTCTGCTGGAGCGGCTTCACCCGTTCGTCCACGAACTTCCCGCGGTCCGCGAGGAACGGCGCGATCACGTCCTCGCCCGCGGGGCAGACGGCCAGGCAGTACGCCGCCTTGTAGTTCGCCCCGAAGCTCAGGCTCTGCCACATCGACGCCGTCTCCTGGTCCGTCACGCGGTGGCGGTAGTCCGTCGCGTCGCGGCTGTCCGCGATCTGCTCGACCCAGTCCGTGAACCCGCTCATGAACTCGCGGTAGTTGTGCGTCAGGCAGGCGCTCGGGTCGAACCGGCCGTCCGGCTTGATCGCCCCGACCGGGCACGCCGCCACGCACAACTTGCACGACAGGCACGGGTTGTAGTCGATCGGCCGCGACTCCGCGTCCACGTCGTGCGCGAGCAACAGCGTGCCGAGGATGATGAAGTTCCCGAACCGCGGGTGGATGACGTTCCGGTGGACGCCCATCCGCCCCAGCCCGGCGGCGACGGCGACCGGCTTGTGCGACACGACCCACACCTTGCCGGGGAAGCTCGACATCTCCATCGGGAACCCGGACGGCGGGTTCATCGCACGAACGCCTTCGGCTTCCAGCTGCCGCACGATCTCGCGGGCGGCCTCGTTCGCGTGGTCGGTCGTCTGGTGGAATTCGAGGTTCGCGACGGACCGCTTCGGCGTGCGGATCGCCTCGCGGTTCATGCGGAACACCAGGGCGATCAGCGTCCGCGTTTCCGGGAAGGCGTCGAGGATGTCTCCGCGCTGGTCGTCGAGTTCGGACCGCGTGAGCGGGACGAACCCCACGTCGTCCGCCCCGGCGTCCCGGCAGAGCTGCCGCAGCCACGCGGCGGACAGCGGCCCGCGGCCGGGACGGGCCGGCCGCTCGCGGACGGCGACGACGGTGGGGTGCGAGTCGAGTGCGGCCATGCAAGGAACCTCCGCCGGAGTGCTAACTTGCTTTTTGCAAGTGACATACTTGTTATTTGCAAGCGGGATGAGTAAAGTCAAGAGGGTTGACTGTTTTGTTCCCTCCCCCCTTGGGGGGGAGGGTTAGGGAGGGGTGTCGGCCCTCGTCCCGAGGTGAGCAGCGCG
>NZ_JCABYM010000024.1:0-6188 GCF_059499385.1 Limnoglobus sp.
GCGGGTGCGCGCCGCCTGTCGCCGGGACCCAGCTCGGGGGGGGGTGGGGTCGGGGGGGGGCCAGCGCAGGTCCCTCCCGGTGAGTTTCGCGTCCGAGGCAGGGAGGCTACCCCCCTCCCTAACCCTCCCCCCCAAGGGGGGAGGGAACAAGAGTCGAGCCTCGCAGAGCCGCGACCCCGCCACAGGAGTCTCCCCATGCGCGTCGGTGCCACCCGCAGCCAGTTGTTCGACGCCCAGAAGTCCGCCCGCGGGCACTGGGACAACCTCCTGGACGTGTGGGACGACGCCGCCCGCCGGGAGTTCGACGAACAAACCTGGCAGCCGCTCGACAAGCACGTCGGCGAGCTGCTGCGGGCCATCGACCAGTTGAGCGTCCTGTTCGCCCAAATCCGCAACGAGTGCGAATTCCCCGGCTGACCGGTTCGCCCCCGCCCGCCGTTTGCGATGCTAAGATAGCGCACGCCCCTCACCCGACTGCCGCACGCGGAGCGCGCGGATCGACCGGCACAGGCACTGGAATCCGCAATGTCCGAACCGCTCTTCGACCGCGAACGCGCGGCCCTCGATAAGCTCCTCACCCTCATCAAGGACCGCGCCGCCGGCGAGGCGAGCATCGCCACCGCCTACCAGACCGGGGCGGACGAGGCCGAGAAGGAAGTCCAGCGGGTCCGCCGGCTGATCGCCGCCGGGCGGAAGAAGGCCCGCGACGACGCCGACGAGGACTACCAGCGGCAGCTCGCCGACATGGGGGCGAAGTACGCCGGCCGGCAGAACGCCGCCGACCGCACCCGCGCCGACGCCCTCCGCGAGACGGACGAGAAGTTCCAGGCCAACGACCAGAAGACCCGGACCAAGTACCAGGACCGGCTCTGGACCATCGACTCGCTCGTCGAGGCGGCGGAAAAGGAGGCGAACGACCACCACCAGAAGCTCGTCCGCCAGGCCGAGAGCGCCCGCAAGAAGATCGCCGAGGCATGGAAGCAGGTCGAGCCGGCACTCGCGCGGGTCGGGCTGACCCGCGAGGACGCCGAGTTCCCGGTCGAGCGGCTGCCGAGTCCGACGCCGACCGACCCGGAAGGCAAGCTCATGTCCTGCACGGAGGACGTGGACGCCGCCGCCGAGGCGACGAAGACGTGCTTCCTCCCCCGGCTGCTGCGGCCGCTCAGTGTCATCGGGCTGTCACTCGTCCTCGGCGGCGTCGGGTTCGGCGTCGGCACGGCCGTCGGGACGATGAAGACGGCCGCGATCACGGCCGCCGCGTTCGCCCTCCTCGGCGGCGTCGGCCTGTACTTCCTCCTCCTGTTCCTCGCGAAGCGGCAGGTGCGGATGCGGGCGGTGCAGCTCGGCGTCTTCCAGGCCGAGGCCGGCCGCGCTGCCGACGCCCTCCAGGACTACGCCAAGACGACGCACGCCCGGCAACTCTCGGACTTGAAGAAGCGGCAGACGAGCGACCGCCGCCGGGCCGACGACCACTTCCAACCGCTACTCGCCAAACTCGCGAGCGAGCGGACGAACACCACCGCCCGGATCGAGGCCGAGTACACCGACCGGCTCGACCGGGTCGGCCAGGACCGGTTCATCGAGGCGAAGGCGATCGACGAGGAGTACGCCGTCAACCTGTCGGCCGTGGACGCGAAGTTCGACCAACAGCTGCGGGACGCGGAGGACAAGTACAACGAGAAAATGACGGACGTGATCTCGACCCGCGGCCAGGACTGGAACGCGATGTCGGGCGCGTGGCATTCCGGCATCGCCGCGGTCGGGGCGACGCTCGACGAGCTGAAGGCGCACGGCCAGGAGGCGTTCCCGAAGTGGGACGAACTCATCGACGGCAAGCGGCCGCTGCCGGACAAGGTCCCGAACGGCGTCCGGTACGGCGCGACGAAGGTGGACATGTACACGCTCCCGGAGGGCGAGCCGCTCGACGAGCGGCTCGCGCCGGAGACGCCGATCCGCCTGTTCGTGCCCGCGTACCTGCCGTTCCCGGACAAGTGTTCCGTGCTGCTGAAGGCCGCCGACCAGGGCCGGGCCGCGGCCGTCACCGCGCTGCAGGCGATGATGCTCCGGTTCCTCACCGGGCTGCCGCCGGGCAAGGTGCGGTTCACTATCATCGACCCGGTCGGCCTCGGCGAGAACTTCGCCGCGTTCATGCACCTCGCCGACTACGACGAGCAGCTCGTCGGCTCCCGCATCTGGACCGAGAGCGGGCAGATCGAGAAACGCTTGCTCGACATCACCGAGCACATGGAGAACGTGATCCAGAAGTACCTCCGCAACCAGTACAAGAGCATCGAGGAGTACAACCGCGCCGCCGGCGAGGTGGCCGAACCGTACCGCGTGCTGGTGATCGCGAACTTCCCGACGAACTTCACCCCGGACGCGGCCCGGCGGCTCATCAGCATCCTGAGTAGCGGCCCGGCGTGCGGCGTCTGCACGCTCGTCAGCGTGGACACGAAGGCGGCGATGCCCCGCGACTTCCGCCTCGCGGACCTGGAGCAGGTGGCGTTCAACCTCGTCTGGAAGGACGGCAAGTTCGTCCCCGTCGATCCGGTGCTGGCCGCGTTCCCGACGACGATCGACACGCCGCCGGAGCCGGTGGACCTGGCGGACCTCGTCCGCAAGGTCGGCGAGGCGAGCCGGGACGCGGCGCGGGTCGAGGTCCCGTTCGAGTTCATCCAGCCGGGGCCGCTCGACATCTGGAAGAGCACGGCGGCGAAGTCGTTCGACGTGCCGATCGGCCGGGCCGGGGCGACGAAGCGGCAGATGTTCTCCCTCGGCCGCGGGACCGCGCAGCACGCGCTCGTCGCGGGCAAAACCGGCTCCGGGAAATCGACGCTGCTGCACGCGCTCATCACGAACCTCGCGCTGATGTACAGTCCGGAGGAGGCGGAGCTGTACCTGATCGACTTCAAGAAGGGGGTCGAGTTCCGCGCCTACGCGGCGAACCGGCTGCCGCACGCGAAAGTCGTGGCCATCGAGAGCGAACGCGAGTTCGGCCTGAGTGTCTTGCAACGGCTGGACGTGGAACTCCGCGACCGCGGGGACAAGTTCCGCGCCGCCGGCGTCAACGACCTCGACGGCTACCGCGACCACTTGAAGTCCCAGGGCAAGGGCGGCACGCTCCCCCGCATCCTGCTCATCGTGGACGAGTTCCAGGAGTTCTTCGTCGAGGACGACAAGCTGGCGCAGGAGGCGGCGCTGCTGCTCGACCGGCTGGTCCGCCAGGGCCGGGCGTTCGGCCTGCACCTGTTCCTCGGCTCGCAAACCCTCGGCGGGGCGTACTCGCTGGCCCGCAGCACCATCGACCAGATGGCCGTCCGCATCGCACTGCAGTGCTCGGACGCCGACGCGCAGCTGATCCTGAGCAAGGACAACAGCGCCGCCCGGCTGCTCTCCCGGCCCGGCGAGGCGATCTACAACGATGCGAACGGCCTGCTCGAAGGCAACGACCCGTTCCAGGTCGTCTGGCTGGACGAGGACCACCGCGACAAGCTGCTGAAGGAGATTCACGAGCGGGCCGGCGACAAGTACCCGCCGCCGCTGGTGTTCGAGGGGAACGTCGCCGCCGAGTTGCCGAAGAACCGGCTGCTCACGAACCTGCTCGCGAAGCCGCCGGCGGACGTGAAGGTTCCGGTCGCGTGGCTCGGCGACGCGGTCGCGATCAAGGACCCGACGGCCGCGACGTTCCGCGCCCAGTCCGGCATGAACCTGCTGCTCATCGGCTCCTCCGAGGAGGCGGCGCTGGCGATCCAGACCGCGGCGGTGGTGGCGTTCTCGGCGCAGGTGAAGCGGGACGCCGGGCGGCCGGTGACGATTCTCGACGGCACGCCGGACGACAGCGACCACGCCGATTACCTGCGGAAGGCGGCCGAGGCCGTCGGGTTCGCCGGCGCGAGCGTCGAGCGATTCCAGATTCAATCCGCGCTGGCGGAGTTGGCCGAGGAGATCGCGAAGCGGCAGGGCGGGTCGGCCGACCGGTCGCCGCGGTTCCTGTTGGTGCAGGGCCTCCAGCGGTTCCGGGAACTGCGGAAGCCGGAGGACGACTACGGGTTCGGCCGCAAGGGGGACCAGCCGAAGTCGCCGGGCGAGCTGTTCGCGACGATCCTCCGCGACGGCCCGGCGGTGGGCGTTCACTCCATCGTGTGGTGCGACAGCTTGACGAACCTGACCCGTGCGTTGGACCGGCAGGCGTTGCGGGAGTTCACGCAGCGGGTGCTGTTCCAGATGAGCGCGCAGGACAGCAGCACGCTGATCGACACCCCGGTGGCGAGCCGCCTCGGCCGCACGCGGGCGCTGTTCGTGCAGGAGGAGCTGGAGCGGCCGGAGAAGTTCCGCCCCTACGGGCTGCCGGAGCTGTCGTGGCTGCGGGGCGTGGGGAAAGAATCACTAAAGTGACGCTAATGGGCGGATAGAATCGGCGATGAAAGGGGGGATCAAGCAATGGGTAGCTTGGCCGAGTTCGTGAAGAAGGAAGCCGCGCATCTCAAGGGGGAGATCGAACGGCAAGAGGCTTCGCTGAAGGAGTGGAAGGCCGCCATCGACGACCTTTACGCGACCTTAACTCGGTGGATCGAAGAAGCCGACGGCGGGCTTCGGTTGCTCCGGACGGATGCGTTCGCATACGTCACCTGCCGGGAACCGGGCCTGGGAACATATGAGGTGAAGCGACTGACGATCTCGGTGGGGCAACTCGGTTCTCGGGAGGCCGAGATCGTACCCCGCGCGCGGTTCGTTGCCTCGCAGGTTAAGGTCAACGGGAAGTTGCGCCGCGCGGACGGGATTATGGAAATACGCGAGCAGACGACCCCCATGTATTACCTCTTTCGGGTCAAGGACGACGGCCGTGACGCGTGGTTCATCCGAAGCGTCGTCGAATGGAACGCCGACGAGGACTACGGGAACGCCTTCTCACTCGACCGGGACCGGTTCGAGGCGGCCGTGCTGAGCATCCTCAAGTGACCCGGTTCCAGGCCGCGTGGGATTGGTTCGAGACGGTCAACGAAAGTTGTCGGCTGTTCGGCCAGTTGGGGAACTGCTGGGCGGATTTGCCCTGGGAGGCCGACCGCCTCCCACCGGGCCGATTACGGAACATCGAAGGCCCCGAGTTCAGCACCCTCCGCGACCGCGTCCGCGAACCGCTCAACGACTTGGCCATCCTCTTTCTCTTCTCGGTGTTCGAAGCGACCGTTCGGGATCACGTCCGTTTGCAAGTCGATCCGGAAATCGAACGCCTCCAACACGAGGCCCTCCAACAAGCCGGCCGCGACCTTCGGGAAACGTTGGACGACGGTAGCTTTTTCCGGGTGCTGAAGTTGGTGAAGGGGATCGACCACAACTTGGCAGAGGAAGTAAACCGCATCCGCAAGCACCGGAACTGGATCGCCCACGGCAAGAAAGCGGGCGGCGAGCCGGCGTTCACGGTCGGTGAGCCGAAAGAGGTGTACGGACGGCTACGGGCATTCCTGGAGTTGCTCTCGAAGTCGGTCCCCCCGCTTGCGGACGACGCCGGTTCGGTGTAACCGCCCGAGTCCGAGGGAATGCCATGTCCGCGGCCCCCGAACCGCCGCCGCCGGTGATCGCGTTGCCGCTGCTCACGCTCGCCTGGGTGGCGATCGCCGTCCCGAACGTGACCGACGCGGGGTCCGGGTTCGTCCCCTTCTGCTTGCTCGCGCCGCTGTCGGCGTTGGTGGCGGTCGCGTGGTTCTGGGCGCTCGTGGTGATCTCTCACACGCCGCGGCCTCGCGCCCGGCGGTGGTTCAACACGTGGGCCGGCTGCACCGCCGCCGTGGCATTCACCCTCGTCCTCGCCCATCCCGCCGTCGGGTTCCGCGCCCGCGTGTGGCTCTCGACGGCCGCGCTGGAGCGGTTCGCCCGGTCACTGCCGCCGGACGCACACGCATCCGAGCCGCCCGGGATGGTCGGCCTGTTCTACGTGACGGATTATTCAACCGGCCCGGACGGGTCGGTCGCGCTATTTACAAGTAACTCGGGGATGCTGGGTCGGGCGGGCATCTTGTACCTGCCGCCGGGGGCCACGGCTTCCGGATCGGTGGGTCTCCACGGGCCGCTGTTCGGCTCGTGGCATTGGTTCTACCAAAGGTTTTGACGGCCGATTTGCCCCGTCCCATCGCCGAAGTCAAGTGTCCCGCCGCCACGGGGTGGCCCCGTGGCGGTGGCGGCGGTGGCGG
>NZ_JCABYM010000025.1:0-17328 GCF_059499385.1 Limnoglobus sp.
GTAAGCCGCCGGGTGAGCGCCCCTCACCCGGCGGCTTACGCCGCTCGGCTCGCCGCGTTTCGCTTGTTACTGCTTGTTCTCGACCGGCGGCTTGGCCTCGTTCGGCACCGGCGGCGTCGCCGCTTTCGGCGGGGTGGGGGCGGCCGTCGGGACCGTGTACCCCTTGATGCGGTTCACCAGGTCGCCCGGCTTCCCGGTCAGCGCCGCGCTCAGCACGGCCAGCTTCGACTTCAACTCCGGGTTCGCCTCGCCGGCCAGGGCCGTCGCGACGAGTTGATCCACCTCCGCGTTCGTCATCTTGCCGTTCGCCTGGACGTGGCGGACGGCCGCGTCCGCCGCCTTGCCGCGGACCGCCGCCGCGCGGGCCGTCGTCGCCGCCACGCGGGCGAGGTCCTGCTGCGCCCCCGCGACCGGGATGCGACTCAGGGCCTCGATCGCGATCTCCGCGTACTCGTCGTTCGACAACGCCTGCCGCAACGCCGGCACGGCGGGCGTCAGGTCGAATCCGGTCTGCTCGCCGACGGCCAACCGCCGCAGCCAGTCGAGGGCCAGCTTCGTGGACGCGTTCCGCTCCGTCGCGTCCCGCGGCCGCTGGGCCGGGTCGGCGACGGCGGCCTGCACGTCGTAGGCGAGGCCGTACCGCACGCTCCCCTCCACCGACCCGACGGCGAACGGCTCGGCGATCACCGAAACGCCCTTGTACCCGCTCACGGCCCGCTTCAGCACCGCCTCCGTCACCGGGTCGATGCTCGGCGTCCGCGGCAGGTTCAACGCGTCCGCGTCGATCCGCATCAGGACCGCGTCGAACGTCTTCCGCATCTCCGGCGTCAGGGCCGTCTCCAGTTGCGCGATCAGCCGGATCAGGTCGGCGGTCGGCGCGCCTTCGAGGGCCTTGTCCAGCTCCGGCTGGCGGCGGAGCAGTTGCGTGTAGTTCCGCAGGTCGCGGAACGGCGTCGGCGCGAACTCGGCCGTCGGCTGGTACTCGGCGAGCAGCGCGGCCAGGGCCAACTGCGGCAGCCGCAGGCCGAGGCGGGTTTCCAGCGCGATCGACGTGCCGAGGTTCGCGGCCGTCACGATCCGCCGCATCCGGGCCAGCCGGCCCTCATAGATCCGCATCAGCCGGTCGTCCCGGTCGCGGACGTTCAGCTTCCGGAGGTCCTCGTTCTCCTCCCGCGTCTTCCGCCGGTCCACCTCGTAGGGGGGCGGGACGACCATCTCCGTCGTCTCGGTCACGGCCACCAGCACGGCCAGCCGGAGCAGTTGCGTCTCGACGCTCGGGGCGACGACGTTGTCCGGCGACGCGACGACGAGGATCGGCCGCCGGCCGGCGTTGGTGTTCGCCGCCAGTTGCGCCAGCACGTCCTGCAACGTCGGCTCGACGACGTGCCGGTCCACGAGGATGAGGTCGAAGTCGGACGACCGGTTGATCCGCTTGAACAGCTCGCGGCCCGTCCCGAAGACTTCGGACTGGTAGCCGACGCCCCGGAGCATGGTGGCGACCTGGTCGCCGCGGGCGGCGAGCGGGTCCGCGATCAGGGCCTTGCCCATCCCGCCGGCGGCCCCGTCGCCCCCGGCCGCCCGCTTCAGCACGTCCACGATCCGGGCGTTCGCCCCGTGCTCGACCTGCGGCATCTTCAACAGCGCCGCGGCGGCCGCGAGTTGCACCCGCGGGTCGGAGTAGTTGAGCGCCTTCACGAGCGGGGCCGGCTTCTTCTCACCGCCGCCCTCGACCTTTCGGGGAATGGCCGCGGCCGTCTCCGCCCGGTTGCCGAGGGCTTGCGTCAGCCCGTAGGCGAGGGCCGTCTTGTTCTCGGCGAGGGCGGAATCGAGGAGGTTGATGAGCATCCCCGCCGGGGCGGACGCGAGCAGTTGCGAGACGTTCGGGTCGGCCTTCGCGAGGTCGCCGAAACTCGCCCGCTCGACGGCCCGCTCCGTGGCCAGCGAGAGGAACAGTTCCTGGGCCGGTTCCGACCCCGGCCGCCGCTCGATGGCCCACTTCAGGTACTTCAGGCCCGTCTGCTCCTCGGCCTGCGTCGGCGTCAGCTCGACCGGCTTGACGTTCCGCGCGGCCGCGTCCCAGACCCACAGCTTGACCCGGTTCTTCACCCGGTCGTAGGCGGCGAAGCTCCCCTTCCGCTCGTACATCGGCGTGGCGTACTTCACCAATTCCACGTCCGCCTGAAGGCGGTCGCTGCGGTCGCCGGTGAGGTCGCGGAGCGTCTGAATCGCGGTGTCCCGGAGGCCGCCGGCCTGGTCCGACGCGGCGAGGTACCACAGGTACGGCATGAAGTTCGTGTCGGCCTTGCCGGTGAGGGCCGTCACGTCCGACCGGCCGGCGAGCGACTTGATGAGGCCGACCTTCAACTCTTCCGGCACGTTCTCCGTCGCGACGACGAGGCCCGGCACGACCTCGGCGTTCAGCCGCGTCACGGCGGTGAGCGCCCCGGCCCGGTACTCCGGCGAGGTGTTGACGCGGAGGTTCTCGACCAGCACCGGCACGACGGCGTCGCCGGCGCGGTTCAACTCGGCGATGGCAAAGTCCCGCTCCTCCCGCGACTCGCCGAGGTTCTGTACCAGCCGCAGGAGGCGGGCCGGGTTGCGGGTCAGCTTCTCGTTCGCCTTCAGCGACCCCTCGATGATCCCCTCGATGACCGTCTTCTTGAACTCGGCGTCCTTCTTCGCGTCCGGCAGCCACCGGGGGACGTTCCGCAGGTTCTGGAACGCATTCGCGCCGTACTTCGCTTCCACGTCCAGGTAGTCCTGGTCGGTCGGCTTCAGGTTGAGGAAGTCCTTGAACGTCTCGGCGGCCAGCTCCAGGCTGCCGGCCTGGAGGTAGTCGCGGGCGGCGCGGAACACGTCGATCGGCTTCTTCGGGGCCTCCTGGGCGGTGGCGAGGCCCGCGGCTCCCAGGACCAGGGCGAGTGCGAAGAGGGGGACGCGAAGTCGCACTGGGGAATCCTCCGGGGGCCGGTCTGGGTGCGCAGTCGCCCCGGCGCGGGCGGCCGCCGGGGGTATTCGTGCATTGTGCGCGCGGGCCTTACTTTAAGCAATCGACTTCGGCGGCCACCAGGTCCGCGTAGGTTTCCCGACGACGGATGAGGCGATGTGTATGGCCTGTAACGAGAACTTCGGCCGCGCGGCACCGGGCGTTGTAGTTCGACGACATTGCCATGCCGTAGGCCCCGGCGCTGAACACGGCGAGCAGGTCGCCGCGGTGCAACTCCGGCAGGTTCCGGTTCTTCGCGAGGAAGTCGCCGGACTCGCACACCGGGCCGACCACGTCCTGCTTCATTGTACCCGGAATGTCCGCCTCGAAATCGTCCGGCCGTTCCGGGACGGCGTCCTTCGGCGTGACCGGCCAAATGCGGTGGAACGAGTCGTAGAGCGTCGGCCGGATCAGGTCGTTCATCGCGGCGTCCTGGATGACGTACCGCTTGCCGCCGGTCTCCTTCGTGAACACGACGCTGGACACGAGGATCCCGGCGTTCCCGACGATGAACCGGCCCGGTTCGAGCACGAGCTGGCAGCCGGTTTCCTTCACGGCAGGGAGGATGACCTTCGCGAACTCGCTCGCCGGCAACGCCTCTTGCTTGCGGTAGTGGATGCCGAACCCGCCGCCCATGTTCAGAACGGTGAGGGCGTGCCCTTGTTTGCGCAGTTCCGCGATGAGCTTGACGCCCTTCTCGCACCCCTGCTTGTACGGCTCGGCGGACAGGATCGGCGACCCGAGGTGCATGTGCAGCCCGGCGACGACGAGGTGCTTGTGCCCGACGACGCCCTTCGCCACGTCGAGGACGGTCTCGATGTCGAGGCCGAACTTGACGCCCTTGACGGACGTGTCGGTTTTAACGTGCGTCTTCGGCGGCAGGTCCGGGTTCACCCGCAGGGCGACGTTCGCGACGACGCCCATCCGCTCCGCGACGCGGCCGATGGCGTGCAGCTCCTGCTCGCTCTCCACGTCGAACAGGTAGACGCCGTTCTCGAGCGCGAACTGGATTTCCGCGTCCGCCTTGCCGACGCCGGCGAAGACGATCTTCGCCCCCGTCGGCCCGGCCTTGAGGGCGCGGTAGAACTCGCCGCCGGAGGTCACGTCGAACCCGGCCCCGTGCTGGCCCATCAGGCGGGCGATGCTGAGGTTGCCGTTCGCCTTGACGCTGTAGCAAATGATCGGCTTCGCCTCGGCGAACGCCGTCTGGATTTGCGTGAGGTGGTGGACGAGGGTGGCCTCGCTGTAGACGTACAGCGGCGTGCCGTACTCGTGCGCGAGTTCGGCGACGGGCACGTCCTCGCAGTACAGGGAGCGATTGCGGTATGCGAAATGGTCCATGGGTGGGGCCTACGTGGGGGATTGATCCAATGCTGTTTTTGTAGTCGAAGCCGCCCCCGGTGGAACACGACCCGGCGGGAAGCGGGTAGAATGTCGGCCGGGAGGGTTCGGTCATGCCGCTACGCGATCACTTTCGCCCGCCGGTGAGCTTGCGAAGCAGTTGGGAAGGTTTCCACGCGCAGTGGCCCGCGGTCATCGTCCAACAGTTGCGGAAACAACTGCCTGCCGGATTCATCGCCGAACCACGGGTGCATCTCGGCGCGATGGTCGAGATTGACATCGGAGCGTTCGAGACCGACGACCCATTGCCGGTTGCCGGAACCGGCGACGCCGCCGGAGGAGATGCCGTCGCGACTTGGGCCCCAGCGGAACCGAGTGTCGCCGTTGCGACGAACTTGCCCGACCAATACGAGTACGAAGTCCGCATCTACGACGCCGAGCGCGGCAAGCAACTCGTCGCGGCCATCGAACTCGTCAGCCCCGCGAACAAGGACCGGCCGGAACACCGGGCCGTGTTCGTAGCGAAGTGTGCCGCGCTTCTTCAGAAGGGCGTGGCCGTGAGCATCGTGGACCTCGTGACGCCTCGGCACTTTAACCTGTACCTCGACTTGCTGGAACTGATCGGTCACGCCGATCAGACGCTCGGCGACCCGCCGCCGCATACCTACGCCGCCTCGTGCCGGACGGCGAAGCGGAAGAGGCGGGCGATCTTCGAGGCATGGTCGCACGGTCTTCACGTCGGGCAGCCATTGCCGACCCTCCCGATCTGGCTCGACGCCCATCAGGTGGTGCCGCTGAACTTGGAACAGAGTTACGAGCAGACCTGCAGCGACCTTTGGATCACATGAGCCGCTCCCGCCAGCCCCGCAACTGCCGCTCGACCTCGGCCGGGGCCGTCGAGCCGTAGCTCTTGAACGACGCCAGCGCGTTCGCCACGCCGAGCACGTCGCGGATCGACGAGCCGATGCCGGGGCACGCCTCCTCGAACGCGGCCGACGGCAGGTCGGCGAGGCGGCAGCGGTCCTGCTCGCACCGGCGGACCAGCTTCCCGACCGCCTCGTGCGCCGACCGCATCGGCACGCCCTTCGCGATGAAGAACTCCATCAACGTCGTCGCGTCCAGGAAGCCTTCCTCGATCCGCGCCGCGATCGCGTCCCGCCGCAGCTTCGTCTGCGCCACCAGCGGGGCCGCGACCGCCAGCATCCCGGCGACCGTGTCGAACGCGTCGAACAGGGCCGTCTTGTCCTCCTGCAGGTCGCGGTTGTACGCGAGCGGCAAGCCCTTCAGCAGCACGAACAGTTGCTGCAGGCAGCCGATGACGCGGGCCGACTTGCCGCGGGTCAGTTCCAGCACGTCCGGGTTCTTCTTGTGCGGCATGATGCTCGACCCGGTGCAGAACGCGTCCGGCAGGTCGAGGAAGTTGAACTCCGTCGTACTCCAGATGACCCACTCCTCGGCCCACCCGCTCAGGTGCGTGGCGATCAGCGACAGGTCGAACACGAACTCGATGAGGAAGTCGCGGTCGCTCGACACGTCGAGGCTGTTGCGGGCGACGGAGTCGAACCCGAGTTTCTGCCGGACGGACTCGCGGTCGATGGGGAGCGATGTTCCGGCGAGGGCGGCGGCCCCCAGCGGCAGCACGTTCACCCGCTTCCGCCCGTCGGCCAGCCGCTCGCGGTCCCGCTGGAACTTCTCCGCGTAGGCGAGGAAGTAGTGCGCCGCCAGCACCGGCTGTGCCCGTTGCAGGTGCGTGTAGCCGGGGATGACCATATCCCGCTCGCGGTCGGCGGAATCGACGAACGCTTTTTGCAGGTCCTTCAACAGCCCGTCGAGGTCGTCGATGGCGTCGCGGACCCAGAGCTTCACGTCCGTGACGATCTGGTCGTTCCGGCTGCGGGCCGTGTGCAGCTTCCGGCCCACGTCGCCGAGCTTCGCGATGAGCGCCCGCTCGATGTGCGTGTGAATGTCTTCCAGCGAGATGGAGTACTCCATCTTCCCGGCTTCGATGGCCTCGCCGATCTCGTCGAGGGCGGTCGAGATTTGGTCCGCTTCCGCCGGTGTGAGCAGGCCGACCTCGGCGAGCATCCGGGCGTGGGCCTGGCTGCCGCGGATGTCGTGGCGGTAGAGCCGCTTGTCGAACGAGATCGACTCGGTGAACGCTTCCACGCGGGCGTCCGTGCTGCCGTCGAACCGCCCGCCCCAGGTCTTCTGACTCATTGCGCCGTCTCGGTAGTAGTAGCGGTCTTTATATGGTGGCGGCCCGTATGAAAACTTGACACCCGCCTACGCCGGCCGGGGTATCATCCCTGACACCCGAACCCACCCGAGGACCACGCCGATGCGGAAGCTGCTTCTCCTATTCGCGGCCGCCCTGTTCGCCGCCCCACCCGCCGCGGCCGCCGAGCCGACCGTCGAGCTGAAAATTAAGGCCATCAAAGACCTCCTCCCGCTCGCCCAGTACCTCGGCGACCTCGCCGGGCAGGGCGAACAGGCGGAGCAGGGTGCGAAGTTCGTCGAGGCGATGGCCGGCAAGAAGGGCGTCATCGAGGGGATCGACATCACGAAGCCGATCGGGTTCTACGCCACGATGACGCCGAACGTCATCGACAGCCCGATGGTCGTCCTCGTCCCCGTCGGGGACGAGAAGGCGTTCCTCAACCTCCTCACCGGCAAGCTGAACCTCGGCCCGGAGAAGGGCGACGGCGACATCTACTCCGTCACCGTGCCGAACGTGCCGCCGAAAGTCTACTTCAAGTTCCACAAGGGGTACGTCTGCGTCACCGTCCACAACAAGGCGACACTGGACGCGGATACGCTCCTCGACCCGAAGGACCTCTTCGCGAAGGAGCAAACGTCCGTCCTCACCCTCTCCGTGAACCTCGACCGCATCCCGGCCGACGTGCGGAAGACGGTCCTCGGCCAGATGGAACTGAAGCTCGCGGACGAGAAGGCGAAGCCGGCGAAGACGCCGGCCGAGGAGAAGGCGAAGGCGCTGGCCATCGACGCGACGTTCGCCGGCGTCACCAGCCTGTTCACCGACGGCAAGACGGCCAGCCTCAGCCTGAACATCGACCCGAAGGCCGACGACATCGGCCTCGACTTCTCGCTGACCGCGAAGGACGGGTCGGACCTGAAGTCGCTGTTCGCGTCCGTCGCGAAGCGGGCCGCCGTCGCGCCGTTGGCCGCCGGGAAGAACGCGATCCTGTCCGTCGCCGCGAACCTGCAAATTCCCGAATCGCTGATGAAAAAGTATTCCGACGTGATCGACCTCGCCGTCGGCGACGCGCTGGAGAAAGCGAAGGATAACGACCGCGACGCGGCGAAGAAGTTCTTCGACGCCGTCGAGCCGACGCTGAAGGCCGGCACGCTCCAGTTCGGCCTCTCGCTCAGCGGGTCGGCCGGCAAGCACGAGGTCCTCGCGGCCGTCCGCACCACGTCCGGCAAGCAGATCGAGGCCCTGGCGAAGGAGTTCGCCCCGTTCATCCCCGAGGATAAAGCGAAGGTCAAGTTCGACGTGGAGAAGGTCGGGGCGGCCGCGCTGCACGAGATCGTCCCGCCGGCGGACGAGAAGGTCGAGAAGCTGTTCGGCAAGGACAAGAGCGTCTGGCTGACGACGGCGGACGACCTGTTCGTCGTCGGGTTCGGCGGGGACGCGACGGCGGCGAAGAAGTTGGCCCGGGCGACGCCCGCCCCGTCGCCGATCCTGGCGGTCGAGTTGAGCGTGGCATGGGTTACCCTGCTCGGCGACTCGAAGACGAAGGGGGAGCAGTCCGACGCGCTCGTTCGAGAGACGTTCGGCGACGTCAAGGTTCGGGGGAACGACACGTTCAAGGTGCTCGTCACGGCCGGCGAGAAGCTGTCTCTGAACGCAACGATCAAGGGCAAGGCGTTGAAGCTCATCGCCGCACTCGGCAAGAAGGAGAAGGAGTAACGACTCGCAACGGCGAGCGTCGGGGCGTAAGCCCGACGTGGCTGGCCGCTAGGCAAGCGGCGCGTGCCAACACGTTCGCGGCCCTGGACGCGGGAAGCCACGTCGGGCTTACGCCCCGACGCTCGCCGTTCCCGGCCGACCCGAATCTTGCCACGCCGAACGGACGTTAACCGTCCGACGCGCCCGATAGTTTGTACGATCAGTCCCGGTTCGCCACGGCCGACGAACCTGCCGGGTTTCTCCGCACCTCCGCGGTTCCGCCGCCCGCCGTATTCCCGTTTATTTACACGGCTCGGAAGTTGCTTTCCGCCGAACGGAAACTACGTTTCCGGCAACAGTCGGTCGAGTAACATGCCCAGATTGCGGCCGCCTTCCGCGCCGCGATCATGACACCGAATCCGCCCGAATGGTGACCGCCCCCGACCGCCGACGCCACGTCTTGACCATCAACCTCGAAGACTACTTCCAGGTCGGTGCGTTCCAGAAGTTCGTCCGCGCCGACCAGTGGCAGCGGTACGAATCCCGGATCGTCCATCAAACGAAACTCGCCCTCGACCTGCTCGACGAGCACGGCGCGAAGGCCACGTTCTTCGTCCTCGGCCGCGTCGCGGAGGCGCTGCCCGGCCTCGTCCGACAGGTCGCCGGGCGGGGGCACGAGGTCGCCAGCCGCGGGTACGCATGGCGGAACGTCCGCGACCTGACGCCGCTGGAGTTCCGCGACGACCTCCGCCGCGGCCGCCTGGCCATCGAGCGGGCGTGCGGCCAGAGGGTACTCGGTTACCGCACCGCCGAGGGGTGGTTCCGCCCGGCCGACCTGTGGGCGCTCGACGTGCTCGCCGAGGAAGGGTACGCCTACGACTCCAGCGTGGGACCGATCCTCCGCACCTACTCGGCCGAACCGCGGCGGCGGTTCGTCCACCAGGAACGGACGAAGGCCGGGCCGATCGCGGAGCTGCCGATCGCGTCGGCCCGCGTCCTCGGCGTGGACGTGCCGATCGGCGGCGGGAACTGGCTGCGGCAGCTCCCGCCGTTCCTCGTCCGCCGGGCCGTCCGCGGGTGGGAGTCGCGGACCGACGCGCCGTTCGTCATGTACTTCCACACGTGGGAACTCGACCCCGACCAGCCGCGGTTCGAGGCGACCGGCTTCCTCACCCGCGTCCGCCACTACCGCAACCTCGACCGGATGCGGGACAAGGTGTCCGAGTACCTTAAACTGTTCCGGTTCGACACGGCCGCGGCGCACCTCGGGCTGAGGCTGGAGCCGTCGGTTCTCACGGCGAACCCGACGCCGCCGCCCGGCGACTTGAGTTCGCTCTCGTCGGACGGGATGCGGACCAACCGCACGCCGGTCGGCATCGTCGTGCCGCTGTACAACGAGGAGCCGGTGATCCCGTTCCTGGCGAACACGCTCCGCGAGGTCCGCCGGGCGTTCCGCAAGGAGAACTACGACCCGCGATTCCTGCTCGTCAACGACGCGAGCCGGGACAAGACGCTCGAAGTCGTTCGTTCTACGTTCGACGCGTGGCCGGACGTGACGGTGCTGGCGCACGAGACGAACCTGGGCGTGGCGGCCGCGATCATGACCGGCCTTCGGGCCGCGGACGGGGAAATCGTCTGCTCGATGGACGCGGACTGCACCTACGACCCGCACGAACTGTTGAACATGATCCCGAAGCTGACGGCGGGCGTGGACCTGGTGACGGCGTCGCCGTACCACCCGGCCGGCGAGGTGCGGAACGTCCCGCGGTGGCGGTTGGTCCTGTCGAAGGGGGCGAGCGCCGTGTACCGCCGGGTGTTCCACAACAAGCTGTACACGTACACGAGTTGCTTCCGCGTCTACCGCCGGTCGCGGGTGGTGGACGTACCGATGAAGCACGGCAACTTCCTCGGCGTCGTCGAGCTGCTCGGCCGGCTCGACCACGGCGGTAGTACGATCGTCGAGCACCCGGCCGCGTTGAGCCTCCGGATGCTCGGCCGGTCGAAGATGAAGACGGTCCGCACGATCTTCGGCCACCTGCGGCTGATGCGGCAGTTCGCGTGGGACCGGCTGCGGGGGCGAACCGCCCCGGCCGACCGCGGGCCGACCGCGCCGCCGGTCGCCGCCAGGGTCGCCCCGGCGATGCAGGACCGGCCGCCCCCGCCGGTCCCGGTCGGCCGTTGAGGGATAGAATGACCCCTTCCCGCCCACCCGCCGGCCCCGTGTTCCCCTTCACGGCCGGCGAGCTTCCTTCCTTTGTGTGAGACGATGAGCCACCGCCCCGGCCCGCCGCTCCCCTTGCCGTCCGACCAGGACGCTACCGGCCGCACGCTCGGCGAGGAGGAGATTGCCCTGTTGTCGGAGGTCATCCGCACCGGCACGCTGACCAGCACGAAGGGGAACTTCGTCAAGACGCTGGAGAAGGAGTTTGCCGCCAGCGTTGGGGCGGCGCACGCGGTTGCGGCCAGTTCCGGCTCGACGGCGATCCACGCCGCGATTTCCGCCATCGACCCGGAACCCGGCGACGAGATCGTCACCACGTCCATCACGGACATGGGGGCGTTGACGCCGATCCTCTATCAAGGGGCGATCCCCGTCTTCGTGGACGTGGACCCGAGGACGTGCAACGTCACCGCCGAGAGTATCGAAGCCGCGATCGGCCCGAAGACGAAGGCGGTCGTCGTCACGCACCTGTTCGGCAACCCGTGCGACATGACCGGCATCATGGCCGTCGCGAACGAACGCGGGCTGCCGGTGATCGAGGACTGCGCCCAGGCGTTCGGCGCGACGTGGGAAGGGAAGCCGGTCGGAACGTTCGGCGCGCTCGGCTGCTTCAGCCTGCAACAGGGCAAGCACATCACCACGGGGGAAGGCGGGATCGTCGTGGCGAACGACGCGGCCCTGGCCCGGCGGGCGTACCTGTTCGTGAACAAGGCGTGGGGCTACGGCGACCCGCAGCCGGACCATTACTTCATCGCCCTCAACGGCCGGATGAGCGAGCTGCAAGGGGCCGTCGCGGTCGCGCAACTGAAGAAGCTGCCCGCCGTCGTGCAGAGCCGCGTCGATTCGGCCGCGTACCTTTCGACGAAGCTGGCCGACATCGACGGGATCGAGACGCCGTGGCAGGACGACCGGGCGGTCCACACGTTTTGGAAGTACTGCCTCCGCGTGGACGGGCGGGTGATCGCCGGTGGCGCGCCCGGACTGGCGGCGCTGTTGAAGGAACGTGGCATCGCGAGCGCCCCGCGGTACATCCAGAAGCCGGCGTTCCGGTGTGCGGTGTTCGCGGAACAGCGGACGTTCGGCAACAGCCGGTGGCCGTTCACGCTGGCCCGGCCGGGGGCGGTCGATTACGCGGCCGAGAAGTTCCCCGGCACGTTCGCGGCGCTGGACGGCGTGCTCGTGCTGCCGTGGTCGGAGAGGTACACGGCCGAGCACCTGGACTACATCGCGTCCGCCGTCCGCGAGTGCGCGGAGCGGTCGCGGACATAGTAGTAGGCACACTCCGTGTGCCGTCTCCTCCCCGCCGCGGGGAGTTCGTGCGGGCCGCTGCGACCGACAGCAAACGGCACACGGAGTGTGCCTACTACTATTGGAAGCCCACCATGAAGCCCAAGATTCGATTCGCGCTCATCGGGGCCGGCGGCATCGCCCAGACCTACGCCCAGGCGTTCCGCGACCACCCGGACGCGGCCCTCGTCGCCGTCATCGACGTGCGGCCGGAGGCGGCGCAGAAGGTCGCCGCCCTCGTCCCGGACGCGCGAGCGTTCGCCTCGCTCGACGCCGCCCGCGGCGTTGTGGACTTCGACGCCACGCTCGTCGCGACGCCGCCGGTCACGCACGAGCCGGTCGTCCTGAAGTTGCTCGCCCTCGGCCGGCACGTCCTGTGCGAGAAGCCGTTCACGACCGACGCCGAGAGCGCCGGCCGCATGGCCGCCGCCGCGCGGAAGGCCGGCCGCGTGCTGACGATGGCGTCGAAGTTCCGGTACGTGGCCGACGTGAACAAGGCCCGCGCGTTCATCGACGACGGGCTGATCGGCGAGGTCGTGCTGTTCGAGAACGCATTCACGTCCCGCGTGGACATGACGAACCGGTGGAACGGCGACCCGGCCGTCAGCGGCGGCGGCGTGCTGATCGACAACGGCGCGCACTCCCTCGACCTGACCCGGTTCTTCCTCGGCACGCTCGCCGAGGTCCACGCCGTCGAGGGCCGGCGGTTCCAGCCGCTGCCGGTCGAGGACACCGCGCAGGTGTTCGTCCGGTCCGTCGCCGGCGTCATGGGGACGATCGACCTGTCCTGGAGCGTCAACAAGGAACGCGAGAGCTACATCGAGGTCCACGGCTTGCTCGGCACGATCCGCGTCGGCTGGAAGGAGTCGAAGTACAAGCTGACCGGCAAGGACTGGGTCGTCTTCGGCGGCGGGTACGACAAGGTGCAGGCGTTCCGGGACAACCTCGGCAACTTCGCCCGTCACCTGCGGGACGGCGAGCCGCTCGTCATCACCGTCGAGGACGCGGTGGCGAACGTGGCCGCCATCGACGCCGCGTACCGGTCGCTCGAGCGGCCGGACTGGACCCTGCTCCGCCACCCGGCGATGGTATGACCGCCCCCGGCATCCACCCCACCGCGATCATCGAGCCGGGCGTGACCCTCGGCGCGGGCACGGCCGTCTGGGACAACGTCCATATCCGCCGCGACACGACCCTCGGCGACGAGTGCGTCGTCGGCGAGAAGACGTACATCGCCTACGGCGTCCGCATCGGCCATCGCGTGAAGATCAACAGCTTCGTCTACGTCTGCACGGCCGTCACCATCGAGGACGGCGTAATGGTCAGCGCGGGAACGATCTTCACCAATGACCGGTTCCCGCGGGCGACGACGCCGGACCTGAAGCACCTGCGGCCGTCCGAGCCGGACGAGCACACGCTGCCGACGCTCGTTCGCGAGGGCGCGACCATCGGGGCCGGGTGCGTCATCGGCAACGACCTGACCGTCGGCCGGTTCGCGATGGTCGGCATGGGGTCGGTCGTGACGAAATCGGTCCCGGACTTCCACCTGGTCGTGGGCAACCCGGCCCGGACGGCCGGCGCGGTCTGCCGGTGCGGGCAACTGCTCGCGCGGTTCACCGAGCCGACGGCGACGCCGGAACGGCTCCCCTGCCCGGCGTGCGGCCGCGCCTACCGGCGCGACGGCATCGACATCGAGGAGATCGGTTGAACACGAACCCGCTACCCGTCGCCCCCTTCACTGCCGCTCCCGCCGGCGGCCGGTGGGCGGTCGTCGGCGGCGGCCTCCTCGGGATGGAACTCGCCCGGCAACTGCAAGCCGCCGGGCACGCCGTCACGCTCATCGAGGCCGCCCCGCACCTCGGCGGCCTCGCCGACGCCTGGCAGCTCGGCGACGTCGCCTGGGACCGGCACTACCACGTCATCCTCCTGTCCGACACTCGGCTGCGGGAACTGATCGGCACCCTCGGCTTGACGGACGAGCTGCGGTGGGTCGAGACGAAGACCGGCTTCTACACCGACGGCAAGCTCTACTCCATGTCGAACGCGGTGGAGTTCCTCAAGTTCCCGCCGCTCGGGTTGCTGAACAAGTTTCGACTGGCGGCGACGATCCTCCGCGCGTCGCGGATTCGCGACTGGAAGGGGCTGGAGAAAATCCCCGTCGTCGATTGGCTCCGCCGGTGGTCCGGCCGCCGCACGACGGAGAAAATCTGGCTGCCGCTGCTCCGGGCGAAGCTCGGCGAGAACTACCGGCACGCCTCGGCCGCGTTCATCTGGGCGATCATCGCCCGCATGTACGCGGCCCGGCGGACCGGCCTCAAGAAGGAGATGTTCGGCTACGTCCGCGGCGGGTACGCGCGAATCCTGGAACACTTCGCGTACCTGTTGCAGGCGAGCGGCGTGACGGTCCGCGAGTACGCCCGCGTGTCGCAGATCGTCGGCGACGGGTTCGGCCTGGAGGTCGAGTACGAGGACGGCACGAGCGAGGAGTTCGACCGCGTCGTCGTGACGGCGGCCGCACCGGTCGCGGCGAAGATTTGCCCCGGCTTGAGCGACGACGAACGCGCGAAACTGCTCGGCCTCCGCTACCAGGGGATCGTCTGCGCGTCGGTCCTGCTGAAGAAGCCGCTCGCGCACTACTACGTGACGAACATCACCGACCCGGCCCCGTTCACGGCCGTGATCGAGATGACCGCGCTCGTCGATCCCGCGGAATTCGGCGGCCGCCACCTCGTCTACCTGCCGAAGTACGTGGCCCCGGACGACCCGCTGTTCGAGCAACCGGACCAGAAGATCCGCGACTCCTTCCTCGACGCGCTCGCAAAAATGTACCCGCACTTCTCGCCGGACGACGTGCTGGCGTTCCGCGTCTCCCGCGTGCGGAACGTGCTGGCGATTTCGACGCTCGACTACTCGGCTAACCTGCCGCCGATGCGGACGAGCGTGCCGGGCCTGTCGGTCGTGAACTCGGCGCACATCGTCAACGGCACGCTGAACGTGAACGAGACGCTGCAACTGGCCGACCGCGCGACGGCGGAGCTGCTCGCGGAGACGCCGCGATGATTCGGCCGGCCGGGAAGCCGCTCGCGTCGCTGTCGCTGGACCTCGACAACAAGTGGTCGTACCTGAAGACGCACGGCGACGCCGGGTGGGACAAACTCCCGTCGTACCTCGGCGTCGTGGTCCCGCGGGTGCTGAAGCTGCTCGCCGACCACGGCCTGACGATCACGTGGTTCGTCGTCGGCCAGGACGCGGTGCTCAACCACCACCGCGACGTGTTGCGGTCGATCACGGCCGCCGGGCACGAGGTCGGGAACCACTCGTTCCACCACGAGCCGTGGCTGCACCTGTATTCTCGCACCCAGATTCACGACGAACTCGCCCGCACCGAGGACGCGATTGAGAGCGCGACCGGCGTGCGGCCGACCGGCTTCCGCGGCCCCGGCTACAGCGTCTCGGAAACGGTCCTCGAAGTGCTGATCGAGCGCGGCTACCGGTTCGACGCCTCGACGTTTCCGACGTACCTCGGCCCGGTGGCGCGGGCGTACTACTTCATGACGGCGAAGCTGTCGCCGGCCGAGAAGAGGCAGCGGGCGAAGCTGTTCGGCACGCTCGCGGACGGCCGCCGGCCGCTGAAGCCGTACCGGTGGCGGACGCGGCTCGGCCCGATCCTGGAAATCCCGGTCACGACGATGCCGCTGGCGAAGGTTCCGATCCACCTGAGCTACCTGCTCTACCTCGGACGTTTTTCGCGGTTCGCGGCGCGGAATTACTTCCGCACCGCGATGGCGTTCTGCCGGCGGGCGAACGTGGAGCCGTCGATTCTCCTGCACCCGCTGGATTTCCTGGGCGCGGACGACGATTCGGACCTGAGTTTTTTCCCCGCGATGGACCGCCCGGCCGGGTGGAAGCTCGACCTCGCGGCCGAGGTGCTCGACGGGCTGACCCGCAACTTCGACGTACTGCCGATGGGCCGGTACGCGGACGCGCTCGCGGCGCGGGAGCTGCCGGAGCGCCGCCCCGACTTCACGAAATCTCCTTGAATTGACGGTTAATAACATCCCCTCCCACTTGCGCATTCGCGTCGTAGGTGTAATCATGGAGTGCGGGCACGACCACGGAGGCGGACCGGAGACCCCGAACGGATTCTCGCGCACCCCGTCGGCGGCGACATGTTCCTCGACTGCTCCCACGCCCTCCCGGCTCGCCCGCCCACGCCGTTCGCGGGCGTGACGGTCGCGGACCTCGACGGCGACGGAATCGACGAACTCTTCATCTCCTCCGCCGGGCCGAACCGCGTCCTCAAGTGGGTCGGCACCGCGTTCCGCGACACGGCCCCGCCGGCGCTCGCCGACCACGCCCACGAGACGCTCGGGTGCGTGGCCGCCGACTTCGACGGCGATGGCCGGGAAGAACTCTACCTCGTCAACGACGGCCCGGCGACCGACCGGCTGTTCGACTGCCAGCCGGACGGCCGGTGGGTCGATCTGTTCGACCGGCCGGCCCACCGCCACGCCCGGAACCCGCACGCGACGCGGGCCGTCGCCGCCCTCGACCGCCGCGGCCACGGCCGGTACGGGTTCGCCGTCACGAACCACGGCCGCCCGCTGCGGCTGTACGAACTCGGCCCGTCGGACGCCGTCACCGACCTCGCCGTGCCGCTCGGCATCGCCGTCCCCGTCCTCGGCGGCGGAACCGTCGTCGCCCCGCTCGCGTCCGACCGCCCGGACCTGTACTGCGTCAACGAACTCGGCGCGAACCTGCTGTTCCGCAACACCGGCATGGGCACGTTCCTCGAAGTCGCGGCGGAACACGGCCTCCGCGACTGCCACGAGCACGGGCGCGGCGGCGTCCCGCTCGACGGCGGGTTGGTCGTCTGCAACCGCGACGGCCCGCACCGGCTGTTCGCGCGGCGGCCGGACGGCACGTACCGGAATGTCGCGACGCCGGCGATGGCCCTGCCGAGCGACGTGCGAACCGTCGTCGCGGCCGACTTCGACAACGACGGGTGGGAGGAGTTGCTGTTCGTGAACGGGGCCGAGTCGCCGCGCTTCTTCCGCCGTTCGGAGGACGACGTGTGGTCGCTGGCCGACGGTGGGGCGCTGGCCGACGGCGCGGGGGCCGGGGCGGCCGTCGCGGACGTGGACCAGGACGGGCGGTTGGAGCTGGTGCTGACGACCACGGAAGCGGTGCGGCTGTTCAAGTGGCCGGACGCGGGGAACAACTGGCTGCGGGTGCGGCCGCTGACGCGGTTCGGGGCCGCGGCCCGCGGCGCGGTCGTGCGGCTGACGGCGGGCCGCACGCAGCTGCGGACGATCTGCGGCGGCAGCGGGTTTCGCTGTCAGATGGAGCCGGTCGCGCACTTCGGGCTGGGCACGGCCGACCGGGTGGAAGCGGTCCAGGTGACGTGGCCGGACGACACGACGGTGACGCTCGAACGCCCGGCGGTCAACCGCACGATCGTCGTGCGATATCCGGGGTAGTGGCGGGAAAAGGGGGTGGGGGGGGGGGTTGTTGAGAAAAAATAAAACCCCCCCGGAAAGCCCCCCCCCCCCCCCGGCGGGGGGGTGAGCCGCGGCGACAGGG
>NZ_JCABYM010000025.1:17338-105883 GCF_059499385.1 Limnoglobus sp.
GCGCACACCCCCCCGCGGGTGGGGCGTCCGGGGGGGGGGGGGGGTAACTGGGGGCGGGTTTTTTTTTGCCCCAAAAACCCCCCCCCCCCCCTTCCCCCGCCACTACCCCGCTGTGCGGTTGTCACTGCCCGACGACCTTCGGGCGGTAGCGCCGCCAGAACTCGTCGATCATCTTCGCGTACTCTTTCTCCTGCAACTGCTTCGTCAGCTTGTTGCGAATCTCGGTCTGCACCTTGCCGTCGAACTCGCGGGTCCCGGCCTTCTGCGCCTCGACGATCTTGACGATGTGATACCCCGTCGCCGTCTGGAGCAGCGAACTCAGCTGCCCCTCCTTCATCTCCAGGATCACGCTCTCGAGTTCCACCGGCTGGAAGTCGCCCCGCTTCGTGCCGAGGCCCTCGCCGTTGCGGAGGACGCTGTCGCCGTGACTCGACTTCTTGATGATCTCGACGAAGTCCCCGCCGACGGCCGCCGCCCGCCACAGGCCCTCGGCGTACTCCTTCGCCGCCGCCGGGGTGTCGAACCGCTGGAAGCTCACGAAGCAGTCCAGCCACTTCACCTTCTCGTCCACGACGAACTCCTTCGGGTTCGCCGTGTAGTAGTCCCACAGGTCGTTGAGCGTGACGAACTTCGCCTTGTCCTTGAGCATCTGCTCCAGGTAAATCTGCACGAGCGTGTCGCGCTCGAGTTGCCGCCGGAGGCCGTTGTACGTCAGCCCTTGTGCCCGCAGGATTTTGATGAAGTCCTCTTCCGAGGGAATCTTCCGGTTGACGCGGTAGTCCTTCAGCCGGCGGACGGCCTGCTCGCGGGCGTGGTCGTTCAGCCCCTCGATCTTGTCCTCGGCCTTGTTCTTCTTCATCCGCGAGTAGAGTTCGAGGACGATCAGCTCCCGCTCGATCAGCTTGCGGAGTTCTTCCTTGTAGATCGTCTTCTCTTTTTGCGCCTGCTCGCTGCCGAAGAGTTCCATGTACTCCGGGGCGCGCTGGCGGACCATCTGCCAGACCTCGTCGTCGGTGATGACCACGTCCGTGCCGATGAACGCGGCCACCTGCACCTGCTTGTCCCGTAGCGGGTTCGAGAGCGTCCCGCTACTGCCCAGGCTGGCGGGCAGGACGGTCGCCTTCGCCGCCGGTTTCGGGTCGGCCAGCGGGTCCGGCAGCTGCTCGGTGATGACGATCTTCCCGGTCGGGGCCTTCGGCTCGTCCGGCGACTGGCTCCGAGCCTTCGCCTCGCCGCTCGCCGGCGTCATCCAGTCCGGGATCGGCCCCTGGTCGATCTTGTAGCTCTGGCCCGCGGCGCACCCGGCCGCCAGCAGCACCAGCCACACGCATCGACGGAGCGGGACGGCAGCCATGCCAGTTCTCCCCAGTTCGCGGAACCCCGCACGTCCGGTATCTTCGGCAGTTAGCGGCGCGATCCTTCGCGCCAACCGGATATAACATCCCGGCCGGCTACCGCAAGGCGGATCGGCGGGCAACCTTCGGAGACGAGATAAGATGCGCAACCTGCTCCCCGCGCTGTGGCTCGTGGCGGTGCTTTCGGCCCCGGCGCTCGCCCAGGACGACCCGGCCGCGACCGTCAAGAAGGCGATCGAGGCCCACGGCGGGACGGCCGCCCTGAACAAGACGAAGGTGGCGAAGTCGCTCTCGAAGGGGACGATGAACGTCGGCAACAACCAGAAGGTCGAGTACACCGCGACCGCGATCTACTCCCTTCCCGACAAGTACAAGCTGGAGGTGACCGGCGAGCTGGCGAAGCTGAAGCTGGTGACGACGCAAATCCTCAACGGCAAGAAGGCGAAGGTCCGGGCGACGCTGGCCGGGACGGAGCAGCCGCTCAACGACCGGGTGAAGGACGAGACGATCCAGGCGGCGCTGGTGCAGGAGGTCAGCACGCTGACGCCGCTGGTGGACGCGAAGAAGTACACGCTGAAGGCGGACAAGGACGCGGACGTGAACGGCAGCCCGGCGGCGGTCGTGGTCGTGACCGGCAACGGCCTCCGCGAGGTGAAGTTGTTCTTCGACAAGAAAACGAACTACCTGGTGAAGATGCAGCGGAAGGGCCTCGCGCCGGGGCCGGGCGGCGTGGTCGAGGTGGACGAGGAGACGTTGCTTTCCGAGTTCAAGAAGTTCGACGCCGCGACGCTGCCGACGAAGGTGGTGGTGAACCACGACAAGAAGGAATACATGACGATGACCGTCACCGAGTTGAAGTTCCTGGACAAGGTGGACGCCGCCGAGTTCCCGGTGGACGACTGAGTCCCGTCACCCCGTCGCTTCCGCTCTGGGTTCCACGAAATGCCGCCCGTTGTGATTACCTCCGACCGCCGCGACAACGGCCAGACGCTCGCCGCCGTGCTGAAGGCCCGGCTCGGGCTGTCGTGGTCGCAGGCGAAGCGGGTCATCGACCGCCGGCACGTCCGCGTCGGCGGGCAGATCGTCGCCGACGCCGCGTTCCGGGTGAAGGCCGGGAAGCGGATCACCGTCGCGGAAGGCGTTTTGGACCTAACGCGGAACGCGGAGGTCGGAACGCGGAACGAAAAACCGAAACCCACGAAGCAGGCCGCCCCGAAGCCCCCACGGAAGGAGCCTGAGAAGAAGGTTCGGAACGTTCCGAGTTCCGACCTCCGCGTTCCGAGTTTGGAAGTCCCCCTCCTGTTCGCCGACGATCACGTCGTCGTCGCGAACAAGCCGGCCGGGCTGACGACGATGCGGCACGCGGACGAGGCGGCGGAGTTCGGCCGCGGGCAGCGGTTCCTCACGCGGACGCTCGGCGGGCTGCTGCCGGGGCTGCTCGGCACGCCGGACCGACCGGTCTTCGCCGTCCACCGGCTCGACCGCGACACGTCCGGCGTCATCGTCTTCGCGCGAACGCGGAATGCCGAGAAGGCACTTACCGAGCAGTTCAAGAAGCACACCACCGACCGGCGGTACCTGGCCCTCGTCCGCGGGGAGGCGAAGGCGGCGAAGCTCGACAGCGTGTTCGTCCGGGACCGCGGCGACGGCCGCCGCGGCAGCGGCACGGCCGCCGACGGCAAGCGGGCCGTCACGTTCGTGAAGGTGCAGGAGCAACTTGGGGCGTTCGCGCTCGTCGAGTGCCGGCTGGAAACCGGCCGCACGCACCAGGTCCGCATCCACCTCGGCGAAGCCGGGACGCCGCTGTGCGGCGAGACGGTCTACGACCGCCCCTTGAACGGTTCGCCGCTCCCCGACGGCAGCGGCGCGGAACGGCCGATGCTGCACGCGGCGAGCCTGGGATTCACGCACCCGGTCAGCGGCGAGCGGCTGACCTACGACGTGCCGCCGCCCGCCGACTTCGCAGAACTGTTGACGAAGTTGCGGGAATCGAAATGAGCGTCACCCGGAAGGTCGTGGCCGTCGATTCCCACACCGGCGGCGAGCCGACGCGGATCGTCGTCGCGGGCGGGCCGGACCTGGGGACGGGAAGCCTCGCCGAGCGGTGCCGCATCTTCCGCGAGCGGCACGACGGCTTCCGCTCGTTCGTCGTGAACGAGCCGCGCGGCTCGGACGTGCTCGTCGGCGGCCTGCTCGTCCCGCCGACCGACCCGACGTGTTCCGCCGGCATCATCTTCTTCAACAACGTCGGCACCCTCGGCATGTGCGGCCACGGCACGATCGGCCTCATGGCGACGTTGGCCTACTTGAATCGCATCGACATCGGCGAGCACCGGATCGAAACGCCGGTCGGCGTCGTCACCGCGACGCTCCACGACACCAACCGCGTGACGGTGACGAACGTGCCGAGCTACCGGTACGCGGCGAACGTCGGCGTCGAGGTCGAGGGCTACGGCCGCGTGACCGGCGACGTGGCGTGGGGCGGGAACTGGTTCTTCCTCGTCAGCGACCACGGCGAAACCATTTCCGCGAAGAACGTGGAACGCCTGACCGACGTGGCGTGGCGCATCAGACAAGCGTTGACGAAGGCCGGCATCACGGGGGCGAACGGCGGCGAGATCGACCACATCGAGCTATTCGGCCCGCCCGGCGATCCCGCGAACCACAGTCGGAACTTCGTCCTCTGTCCCGGCCGGGCCTACGACCGCAGCCCGTGCGGGACCGGCACGAGCGCGAAGCTCGCGTGCCTCGCTGCGAGCGGGAAGTTGAAGCCGGGTGAGACGTGGCGGCAGGAGAGCGTCATCGGCAGCGTGTTCGAGGGCCGGTACGCCCCCGGCGATGGGAACCGCGTCGTGCCGAGCGTCACCGGCACGGCGTTCGTCACGGCGGAGCTGACGCTGCTGTGTCAGGCGGGCGACCCGTTCCCGGACGGGCTGGCCTGAGCGACGGCCTTGTGGACCCGCGCCCCGAACGCCTCCACCGTCGCCGACGGCCCGTCGCCGAAGTTGAGATGCTTCCCGTCCTTCGTCCACTCGCAGAACACCGTCCGCGGCCGGTCGTCGAGCGAGAACCCCGCCTCCAGCGTGAAGTACCGGGCCTCGACGGCCTTCGCCTCCTCGACGGTCGTGACGGCCCCCGTGGTGAGCATCACGAGGGCCGTGAAGTGGGCCTCGGCCATGAACTTCGCCGGGGGCATGGCAACGATCACCGTCGGGAAGTCGGCGATGCGGCACGGGTAGGGGCGAACGTCCGCCGCGGTGAAGTCGGGCTTTTCGCCGCCGGCCGCGGCCTCCTTGCGGGCGACCTCGAACACGGACGCCAGGAACTTCCCCGCGTCCGGCGACGCGAGCGCGCCGAGGTAGTAGATCGGGTCCTCGAGCGCGAACCGCCGCAGGGCGTGGTGGGCCATCGCGTAGTGCGCCGCCCGCGGCTTCCGCGGCCCGCCGGCCGCCTTCCGGCGGAGGAAGTCGAACAATCCCATCCTCACGCCTCGAGCAGTTGCCGGCCCAGTTCCGTCGCCTTCGCGAGCGCCTCCGGCAGCTTCGCCGCGTCCTTGCCGCCGGCCTGGGCGAAGTCCGGCTTACCGCCGCCCTTGCCGCCGATCAACTCCGCCACCGGCTTGATGACCTCGCCCGCCTTCAGGCCCTTCTTCACCAGGTCCGGCGTCAGCGACACCATCAGCGGCACCTTGTCCCCCTCGTCCCAGCCGAGGACGATGAACGCCGACTTCGCCTTCTGCTTGATACGGTCCAGTTGCGCCCGCACGACCTCCGCGCCGGCCGGCGGGAGCTGGCCGACGACGACCTTCGTGCCGTTCACCGCCGGGGCCGCGTCGAGCAGGCCGTCGAGCGTCATCGCGACCGCCCGCTTCAGGTGTTCGGTCAGCTTCTTGATCTCCTCGTCGAGGCCGCCCACCCGCGTCGGCAGTTCCTCCGGCTTGCACTGGAAACGGTCGGTCAGCGTGGTGACCATCGTGGACAGTTGCGTCATCGCGTCGGCGGCGACGCGGCCGGTGACGGCCGTGACGCGGCGGACGCCCTTCGCGACCGGCTCTTGCGACGTGATCTTGAAGTACCCGATGCCGCCGGTTCGCGCCATGTGCGTGCCGCCGCAGAACTCGACCGAGTCGTCGAAGTTCGCGTCCTCCGGCTTCTCCGGGCCGACCATCACGACCCGCACCGGGTCCGGGTACTTCTCGCCGAACACCGCCCGCACGCCGTCGATCGTCTTCGCCTGCTCCAGCGGAAGCTCGACGGCCGTGACCGGCAGGTCGCGGCCGATCCGCTGGTTGACGAACGCCTCGACTTGCCGCACGTCGTCCGCGGACAGCGGCTTGTCGTGGCTGAAGTCGAACCGCGTCTTCGCCTCGTCCACCAGCGACCCCTTCTGCTCGACGTGCCCGCCGAGGACGGTCCGCAGGCCGAGGTTCAGCAGGTGCGTGGCCGTGTGGTTCCGCATCACATCGGTGCGACGTTCTCTCCACCTATGTGCTTTTATTTGATCCCCAACCCGCACTACTCCACTCAACAAAGTTCCGAAGTGAAGAATAGTATCACCCAGCCGTTGCGTATCATCGACTTGGAACTTCACAGACGGAACGCCCCAAGTGTAAAGCTCGCCTGTATCCCCAACTTGACCGCCTTGCTCCGCATAAAAATTTGTATTATTTAGTACTATTGCACAGCTGATCACGCCTGCCAGCTCTCCTGAAGTATGGTATTCGTTCTCGATCACCCACCCTACCACTTCAGCAGGAACTGTACCGTCCTGCGAATACTTTGCCTCGTCGTTTGTAGACGGAAGATTTCCTCTTATCGCCACAACATTGTGCTTCTTCGCTCCCTCTCTAGACTTTGTCTTACTCGCCTCCATCACTTGATGAAATTCAGCACTGGCAACCGTCAGTCCACATTCTTTAGCAACCTGCTCAGTAATATCTATGAGAATACCGTAGGTATCATGCAACTGAAACGCCGAAAAGCCTGAAATCACGGGAGTAGACTGGCATTCACGAGTAATAAAGTCGTGGATATCACTCAACGACTTTGGATAGCTAATCGAGAAATCTTGGCCGTCCTGTGTCTTAAAGTTTATCGCTTCGATGGATCCCTCTGTCCATCCTGCGTAAGTCGCGTGACGCTTCTTAGCGGCCTCAAGACCAATAGCTTCCCTGGCAATCCGTCGGAAATGCCGCATCCCGGAGGAGAGTGTTCGCAAAAACGCTTCCTCTTCGTCTCGAATCTGCTTAGCCACCTTATCTGGATTGCGAGACAATTCTGGAAAAACAGTGCCAAGTTGGCCAACAACAACAGGGACCAATTTGTATAGGAAGGGACTATTCCCAGTCTCAAAGAATTGGTGACCATACCGCTCCGCCCGGCGGAGGATGCGCTTCAGCACGTAGTCGCGGCCGAGGTTGCCGATGGTCGCGCCGTCGGTCAGCGCGAACGTCAGCGTGCGGATGTGGTCCGCGATCACGCGGTACGCGGTGTCCTTCAGGTCGTCGAGCTTCCCCGTGTACGGGTCCGCGTTCGTGACAGTGCGGATCGCCTCGAACAGCGGCGTGAAGATGTCGGTGTCGTAGTTGCTCGCCTTGCCCTGGATCACCTTCGTGATGCGCTCGAACCCCATCCCGGTATCGACATGCTTCGCCGGCAGCGGCGTCAGGCTCTTGTCCGGGTTGCGGTTGAACTGGATGAAGACGTTGTTCCAGATTTCGACGCACTGGTCCGACCCGCCGTTGACGAGTTTCGCGCCCGACTTGTCCGGCGTGCTGTCGTAGTGGATTTCGGTACACGGACCGCACGGCCCGGTCTCGCCCATCTCCCAGAAGTTGTCCTTCTTGTTCCCGAGGTGGATGTGCCCCGGCAGCACGCCGACGGACTTCCAAATCTCCGCCGCCTCGTCGTCGCGGGGGATGTTGTTCGCCGGGTCGCCCTCGAAGACGGTGACGTGCAGCCGGTCCTTGTCGAGCTTCCACACGTCGGTGAGCAGCTCCCACGCCCACGCGATGGCGTCCGTCTTGAAGTAGTCGCCGAAGCTCCAGTTGCCGAGCATCTCGAAGAACGTGTGGTGGTACGTGTCCTTGCCGACGTCGTCGAGGTCGTTGTGCTTGCCGCCGGCGCGGATGCACTTCTGCGTGTTCGCGACGCGGGCGTGCTTGGGCCGCTCCGTGCCGAGGAAGTACGGCTTGAACTGGTTCATCCCGGCGTTGGCGAACAGGAGCGTCGGGTCGTCGAGCGGCACGACCGGGGAGGACGGGACGAACGCGTGCCCGCGCTTCTGGCAGAAGAAGTCGATGAACTGCTGGCGGATCTCGCTCGACGTCGGCATGACGCTCTCGGCTACGTGTGGGAGAAAATCGGACACGGGAATAGACACGGAAACGCGTCGAAAGTTCAAGGGGCGGGTGGTAGACTGGGGCGAGGAGGACCGACATGGCCCCGAATGAAATCGTCGCGGAACTGAAGCATGTGCCGTTCGAGCCGTTCAAGATGTACGTCGTGGACGGATCGAGTTACGTGATCGCCCACCCGGACCAGTGCATTGTTCTGCTCACGTCCGTGATCGTCGGCTTAGACCGCGTCTCCGAGGATGAAGGATTCCAACGCACCGTCAAAATCGATTGCCGCCTTATTTCGAGATTGGAACCGATCATACGTCCCGCAAAGCCAATCAAGCCCGGCGACCCGCCGACGCTGACCGCCTGACCGCCTCATACACCTCTCGCAGCGGCACGCCGGCGGCCCGCGCGACGCGGGCGCAGTCGTCGTACTCCGGAGTTACCACCGTCAGCCCGTCGCGGGTGCCGCGCTTCGCCTTCACCGGTCCCCACGGGGTTTCCACCGTCACCGCCTCGCGGGCCAGCTTCGACCGCGCGGCCGTCGTCCGGCGGACGCCGAACGTCGCGGTTTCGCGGAAGAGAATTGTTTCCAGCTTCGGCACGTCGGCCGGTTCGGCGAGGACCGTCAGGAGCACGCCGGGGCGGTGCTTCTTCATCTGGATCGGGACCGTGAACACGTCGAGCGCGCCGGCCGCGAAGAGTTGCTCGATGGCAAAGCCTATGATCTCGCCGGGGGAATCGTCGAGGTTCGTTTCCAGGATGGTGACGGTGTCGGACTCGCTCACCACGGACGTTCGTCCGTGGGCTTTGCCCACCAATAAGCGGAGAATGTTGGGTTGCTCGATGGGGTCTTTCGTGCCCGCGCCGTGGCCGATCTGCTCGATCACCATCGTCGGCGTGTCCACGAACTCCGTCGCCACGCTCGTGAGGATCGCCACCCCGGTCGGCGTCGCGAGTTCGCCCTTCACCGGGCACTTCGCGATCGGGACGCCCTTGAGCAACTCGGCCGTGCCGGGCGTCGGGACAGGCATGATGCCGTGGGCGCACTTCACCGTCCCGCTGCCGACCGCCACCGGGGAACTCGTGAAGCGGTCCACGCCGAGCAGGTCCAGGCCGACGGCCGCGCCGACAATATCGGCAATGCTGTCGAGCGCCCCGACCTCGTGGAAGTGGACCCGCTCCAGCGGCATCCCGTGGGCGACCGACTCCGCGACGGCTACCTTGCGGAAGATCGTCGTCGCCAGTTCCCGCTGCTTCGGCGTCAGCGCGGCCTTCGCGAGGATCGCCTCCACATCCGGCAGGAAGCGGTAGTCCTCCTGGTCCTCGGCGTTGACGGTCACCTTCGTCGCCGCGAACCCGCACCGCTTCACCTTCTCGATTTCGAGTTGGATCGGCAGGCCGAGCGAGTCGAGGGCGGCGCGGATCGCGTCGGGGCTTACGCCCGCGTCCAGGACGGCCCCGAGGACCATGTCGCCGCTGATGCCGCTGAAACAGTCGAAATGAGCCACGCGCACCGGTTGTCCTCCTAACAGGAAGTGTATGGTTCCGGGCGGCGGTCGTTCCGGCCCCGCACCGACCGCGTTCGTGGGCTAAATTACCCCTACCTTCGAGGACGACCCATGATCGACGCACGGCAGAAGCTCTGGGACCTGGCGACCGCCGACGGCGGCTGGGGCTACCGGCCGGGGCAGCCCGCGCACCTCGAACCGACGTGCCTGGCGCTGCTCGCGCTCGCCCCGGAGTCCGGTAAGAATTCCGCGGCGTGGGACGCCGCCCGGAAGTTCGTCGCGAACCAGTTCGTTTCCACCGGCCGCGGCCAAACCGTGCGGCTCCAGCGCGGCCGCCCGCAGGCCGTGTGGACCACGTCCCTCGCGCTCTTCACCTGGGCGAACGGGCTGGCCGCGGGCAAGGAAGCGGACAGCCTCGCCGACGGGTTGTTCGCGATCGAGGGCCGGACGATCAAGACCGACCCGGAAGTCGAGGACATGATGGACATCGACTCCCGGCTCATGGGCTGGCCGTGGGGCGAGGACAACTTCTCGTGGGTCGAGCCGACCTCGTGGGCGTGCCTCGCGCTGCGGAAGGCCGACCGCGGCGACAACCCGCGCGTGCAGGAAGGACTTCGGCTTCTGATGGACCGGGCGTTCGACACCGGCGGCGCGAACTACGGCAACCGCACCGTGCTAGGCCGGATGACGGAGCCGATCCCCGGCCCGACGGCCGTGCTGCTGCTCGCGACGCAGGGCATCGACCACCCGCGGGTCGAAGCCGCCAAAGGTTACCTCCGCGTCCACGGCGAGCAGACGACGGACCTCGAGCACCTCGCGTGGATCAAGATCGCCCTCGCGACCCACGCCACCGACGACGGGACGCGGACCAGCCTGCCGAAGCTGGACGACCGCATCCGCGAGTCGTTGACGATGGAGACGGCCGCCGGGAACGGCCTCGCCGCCGGCCCGCTTCGCCTGGCACTCGCGTCGTTGGCGCTCGACATCGAATCGCGGAACCCGTTCAAGCTGACCGACGCGCCGACGGTGGCGAGCGGCGACCCGATGTTCCTCGAACGCACCAACAAGGCCGTCTCGAAGAAGGAGCGGATGCCGCTCGGCGAGCGGGTGAAGACGTACTTCCAGAGCTTCACCGCGAAGATGATCGCGAACACCCGCCCCTTGCCCCGCACGTCGGCCGTCCACGTCGGCCGATGCCCGGAGTACGACGAGGCGAAGATGCTCGACCTGCTCAAGACGCAGTTCGGCCACTTCCGCGAGCACGTCCCGGTCCAGGGCAAGCAGGTCGTGCTGAAGCCGAACCTCGTCGAGTACCACAAGGGGAAGGTCATCAACACCGACCCGCGGTTCGTCGATGCCGTCATCCAACTGTTCAAGGCCGAGGGGGCGCGGGAGGTCGTCGTCGCGGAGGGGCCGGGGCACTGGCGGAACGTGCAGTTCCTCGTAAACGAGAGCGGCCTCGGCGACGTGCTGCGGAAGCACGGCGTCCGGTTCGTGGACGTGAACCACGACGAGCCCCGCAAGATGCTGAACTTCGGCCGGCTGACCGGCCTGGAACACCTGTACATCGCGCGGACGGTGGCGGAAGCGGACGTGTTCGTGTCGCTGCCGAAGCTGAAGACGCACCACTGGGCCGGGGCGACGCTGTCGCTCAAGAACCTGTTCGGCACGCTGCCGGGCATCTGCTACGGGTGGCCGAAGAACGAGCTGCACTGGCGGGGCATCCCGAACAGCATCGTGGACATCGCGTGTACGAACACGCCGCACCTGGCCATCGTGGACGGCATCATCGGCATGGAGGGGGACGGCCCGCTGAACGGCACGGCGAAGCCGTTCGGGGCGCTCGTCATGGGCATCGACCTGGTGGCCGTGGACGCGACGTGCTGCCGCTTGATGAAGCTGCCGGTCGAGCGCATCCCGACGATCGTGCTCGCCCACCAAAAGCGACTAGGGAACATCCAGGAGGCGCTCATCCCGCAACTCGGCGAGAGCATCGCGAGCCTGGCGCAGCCGTTCGAGCCGCCGCCGGGGATCGAGAAGCAGTACATTCCGAAGGACAAAGTGCCCGTGCCGCTAAAATGAATCGCAACGCACGCGCAAGGACAGACCATGCCGTACCACCAGTTCACGCTCGCTCGGGTGCAAGAAGAATTCGGCATCACCCTGGAATCGCGGCCGGCCTTGTTCCCGGACGTGCCGAGCTTCCCGCTGGCGGCCGATTTTCGCCAGCGGTTCTTCCGGCGGGCCGGGTTGGCCACGACCGTGAACACGGAGACGGCCCGGACGCAAATGCTGGTCGTACCCCTGTTACTCGAACTGTGGGAACGGAGTAATTACGGGATCGCCCTCTATTCGGGCACCCGGTTCGACGTGGACCCGTCGGTCGATTTGGTCGGCGTGTGCGACTTCATCATCGGCCGCCCGCCGCAACTCGACTACGTCGTCGCTCCGGTGATGATGATCGTCGAGGCGAAGAACGAGCAGGTCATGGGCGGGTTGGGCCAGTGCGCCGCCGCCATGGTCGCCGCGCAGCGGTTCAACCGGACGCGGAACCCGCACATCGAAACGGTGTACGGGGCCGTTTCCAACGGCAGCGAGTGGCGGTTCCTCCGGTTGAACGGGTCAGTGTTGGAATTCGACCTCACCGACTACCCGTTCGCCGACCCCGACCGCATCCTCGGCATCCTGCTGCACATCACCGGCATCACCCCCGCCGCCCCGGTCGCGGCCTGAGAGGCGACCCCCATGCGTGCCCGCCTTCCCCTCGCGGTGTCCTGCTTCTTGCTCGTCGGTCTCGCGGCGTGGGTCGGGCGGACGCAGCCGCCTAAGCCCGCGGCGGACTGGAGCGTCGTCTTCGATGCCGACGGGCTGATGGTCCAGCGCTCGCCCAGTTCCCCCGCCTCGTACCTGTTGACCGCGGGCGAAGCGGTCGTGCTGATCGACGCGCCGCTGCCGCCGGAGAAGCTGCCGGCGAAGCCGACGGCCGTGCTGCTCACGCACCACCACCGGGACACGGTCGAAGCGGTGGGGAAGTACCTCGCCGCGAAGGTTCCGGTCCTCGCCGCCCCCGAGTCTGCCGAGTGGCTGGCCCCGGACGCGGTCGCGAAGTATTGGGAGAAGTCGATCCCGCTCCGCGACTCGCGGACGAGCTACTTCGTCGTGCCGGTCGGGTTCGACGGCATCGAGTACACGTTGAAGAAGGGGCATCAGATTACCCTCGGCCCGTGGACGCTGACCGTCGTGCCGACGGCGGGCCACTCGCGGGACCACGTCGCGTTTGCCGTGAACAAGTCCGGACGCCCCGCCGGGCCGCTCGTCTTCACCGGCGATGCCGTCTCGACGAAGTGCAAACTATGGACGCCTTTCACCACGGATTGGGACCACTGGACCGACGCCGGGTTGAAGCCCGCCGCCGAGTCAGTTCACCGCATCGCGGGACTGAAGCCATCGAAGCTATTCCCATCACGCGGGAGCGAATGGGACGAGAAGCAATCCCTCGGTGACTGGCTTACGGTCGTCGAGGAACGGTTGAAAATGGCCGGCGACGCGAAAAGCTTCGAGAAGTTCGTCGGCAAGGACGCGCGGGAGTACGACTTCCTCGTGCCGAAGGAGCAAATCGCCAGCGGCGGGGACAAGCCGTGGGCGCGGGTGTCGCCGCACCTGTGGCTCACCGGCAACACCTACGTCCTCACATCGAAGGAGGCGAACGCCTGCCTCGTGCTCGACCCGTGGGGCCAGCGGGCCGTCGATCAGGTGGCGAAGCTGCGGAAGGACGAGAACCTCGGCCCGGTCGAAGTCGTGACGTTCAGCCACGCCCACTACGACCACTTCGACGGCGTCTACACGCTCCCCGGCAAGGACGCCTACAAGGTCTGGGCGCTCGACCGCGTCGCGGAGCCGCTGAAGGAGCCGTTCAAGTACCGCGCCCCGTTCCTCGATTCCCGGCCCATCACCTTCGACAAGGAACTGAAGGACGGCGACACCGCGACGTGGCGGGAGTACGCGTTCCGCTTCCACCACTTCCCCGGCCAGTCGGAGTTCACCTGTGCCATCGAGGCGACCATCGACGGCAAGAAGTGCCTGTTCACGGCCGACAACTTCTTCCACGTGAAGCAGTTCAGCGGCAGCGGCGGGTGGATGGGGATGAACCGCAGCTTCCCGAGCGTTTACGGCAAGAGCGCGGACAAGGTTCTCGCCATCAAGCCAGAGTGGATTCTCGCGGAACACGGCGGGCCGTATGTGTTCAACGAGAAAGACTACCAGCTACGAAGTCTGTGGGGTGATTTCGCGTCCGAGCAGTGTGACAAGGTGTGTGTCTCGGGCAAGCACCGGCTCGACTGGAACCCGCACCGCGTTAGCGTCGAGCCGGTCCTGGTGAAGGCGAAGCCGAGGCAGACGGTCACGGCAAAGGTGCGGGTCGAACCCGGCCAGAAGCTCACCGTCGCGCTCGACGGCCGCGGCGTCGTGCCGGATGCGGTGTTGGCGGACAAACTGACGCTCGCCGTGCCGGCGGACGCGAAGAAGGGCCGACACGTCTTCGCCGTCCGTGCTCGAGACGCGGACGGGGCCGAGGTGGCGGACGCGTTCTTCGCCGTCGATGTCGAATAATTCCGCACGCGGTCGCCAATCCGTATCACGTCCCCGTCGAATCCCCCGGTGCGTTCGCACCCATTTCCCCCGATTCGGAGGCTTCTCATGCGTCACCTGTTGCTCGGCCTCGCGGCCGCCGTTCTCGCGTCCCCGGCCTACGCCGACCCGAAGGCGGTCATCGAGAAGGCGATCGTCGCCCACGGCGGCAAGGACGTGCTGACCAAGTACACGGCCGGCAAGACGACGATCACCGGCGAATTGACCATCCAGGGCATGGCCATCGACATGACCGCCACGGTCACGCACGCCCCGAACAAGTTGAAGACCGAGATGACGATGACGATCCAGGGGATGAAGGTCGAGACCGTCCAGGTGACAAACGGGAAGAAGGCGAAGACGACGCTGAAGGCCAACGGCATGGACATCGACCGGCCGCTGAGCGAGGCGCAGCAGAAGGAAGTCCTCCTCGCGGCCAAGCTGCGGGAGATCAGCCGGCTCGTGCCGCTGCTCGATGAGAAGAAGTATGAATTGAAGGCGGAAGCGGACGAGGAGGTCGAGAAGAAGAAGGCGGACGTGGTGAGCGTCAAGGTGCTCGACCACGACAAGGCGGTGAAGCTCTACTTCGACAAGGAAACGCACCTGCTGGTGAAGTCGAGCCACGAGGGGCTGCTGCCGGGCAACGAGGAGAAGCGGGGGCAGCGCGAGACCCTGTACGCCGAGTACAAGAAGGTCGAAGGGATGATGCAGCCGATGAAGATCACGTCCCTGGGCGACGGGACGGTATTCCTGTCGGCGAAGGTGACGGAGATCAAGAACCTCGAGAAGGTCGACGAGACCGAGTTCGCGATCGACGATTGACCGACGGATGTGGAACCCGGAGCGGGAGCGACGGGGTGAAGTGCTTCACCCCGTCGCTCCCGCTCCGGGTTCCACCCATTACATCTTCCGCCCCAGCACCGGGGCCAGCGCCTTCAACTGGCCGAGCAGCTTCTCCGTCATCTCGAAGTTCAGCGTCTGCTGGCCGTCGCTCGCGGCGTGGTCCGGGTCCGGGTGGACCTCGATCAGCAGCCCGTCCGCCCCGGCCGCCAGCGCCGCCAGCGCCATCGCCGGGACGTAGGCCCGCTTGCCGGTCCCGTGGCTCGGGTCCACGAAAATCGGCAGGTGCGACAGCGTCTTCGCCGGCGGGATCACGGACAGGTCGAGCGTGTTCCGCGAGTGGTCGTTGAACGTCCGCACGCCCCGCTCGCACAGGATCACCTGGTAGTTGCCGCCGGCCATCACGTACTCGGCGGACATCAGCCACTCCTCCAGCGTCGCGCTCAGCCCCCGCTTCAGCAGCACCGGCTTGCGGCACTTGCCGACCCGCTTCAACAGGCTGAAGTTCTGCATATTGCGGGCACCAATCTGGATGATGTCCGTCGCCTCCTCCACGGCCGCCGCGTGCTCCGTGTCCATCAACTCCGTCACGATGCCAATGCCGGTCTTCTCGCGAACCTTTTGCAGAATTTTCAGCCCCTCCAGCCCCATGCCCTGGAAGCTGTACGGGCTGGTCCGCGGCTTGAACGCCCCGGCCCGGAGCAGCTTCACCCCCTTCGACAGGAGGAACTCGGCCGTCTCGAACGTGATCTTCTCGTTCTCGACGGAGCACGGCCCGCCGACGACGGTGAACGTCTTCGGCCCGATGTCCGCTTGTTGGAGCGCGATGGTCGTGTTGTCCCGGTGCATCTCCCGGCTGGCGAGCTTGAACGGCTTGGTAACGCGGATCGCCTCCTCGACGCCGGGGAGGACCTCGAAGTGCCCGGCGTCGACGGCGGCCGTGTTGCCGGTCATGCCGACGGCCGTGCGGGTCGCGCCGGGCAGGACGTGTGGCGTCAGCCCGAGGTCGCGGATGGCGGCGACGACGCCCTCAATGTCGGCCGCGGCCGCGTGGGCCTGCATCACAACGAGCATACTTCACCGGGGTCGAAATCGGCGTTGGGGTCGGAACGAACGGCTATTATACAGCGTGTCCACCCCCACCCCCGGAGCGGTTGCATGGGTCTGCTCGAACCGGACGCGGAGGACGAGCCGCACCTCGCCCCCGACGAGGAGGTGGACTTCGCCACGAAGGAACTCGGCGAGCCGGAAGCGGTGTTCCGCGCCGGCGGCCGGTGGGGGCGGGTCAAGGTCATCGTCGGCGTGCTGCTGGTCGCCTACGGGCTGGTCGCGAACTACCTCTGGTGGGTCCACGGGCCGGCCCGGTTCGGGCACTGGGAGTTCCACTTCCTGTTCGGCCCCCCGATCCTCGGCGGCGGGCTGCTCTGGTTCATTTACCGCCACCGCGGGCTGCGGATCGCCCTTTTCCCGACCGGGATGCTTCGCATCACTCCGAACGAGGTAGAGTCGTACCCGTGGGACGCGATCGAGACCGTCCGGCTGCGGGCGGACGCGGCCGAGCCGCAGTACCTGTGGTCCTCCGAGGGCGAACTGACCGCGTGCTGGCTGCCGCTGACGGTCCCGATGATCCAGGTCTGGAACGCGTGGTTCGAGATCGAGGGGGCGCACGTCCCGAAGACGCGGTTCACCCCGGCCGTGGCCGACTACCCGGACCTGGCCGAGCGGGTGCAGTGCGGCACGTTCGCCGTCCTGTGGCCGCGGGTGCTGGAGGCGCTGAACAAGGGGGAGCCGTTCGCGTTCGGGGAGTTGAGCGCCACGGCGGAGGGGTTGCGGCAGGGTGGGAAGCTGCTGCCGTGGTCGGAGGTGAAGGAGATCACGGTCGCGCACAAGATGGTGACGTTCAAGAAGGCCGGCAGCTGGCGGACGTGGTGGCTGAAGGAGATTTCGCAAATCCCGAACCTGCACCTGCTGTTCGGCCTGCTCGCGGTGATGGGGCCGAAGAAAGCGGAGGGGAGCGAGGAGCCGGAGGAGAATCAGGAGACGGCGGTTTCGTAGCGATGATTCCGGGCGGCGGCGAAATGATTCCGGACGGCGAATAGGTGTTCAAATTTATACACGGCAACGAGTTGCGTCATTCTCAAAAATGATTCCGGACATTTGAAATGATTCCGGCGAGGGGTGGGGGTGGATTCCGTGGATCATTTTCGCGACTCCCGACGACGAAAAACCCCGGCCGGGCGTCCGTGCCCGACCGGGGTTGTGATTGTCGCGTCCCGCCTTAGTTGAACCGCACCCGCCAGTAGTCGTGCGGCGTTTGCAGGCGGCCGAGCCACCAGTGCCCGTCCTCCCACTCCAGCACGACCTTCCGCCAGCCCGGCGGGACCTTCGGGAACGGGTAGAACGGCCCGATGAACGGGAATGCGTTGTACGGGTACGCCTGCGGGTACGCGACGCGGGACAGGTTGTTGTGCGGGGCGTAGGTCGGCCACGCGTAGGGCGGCATCGGCGGGCCTTGCAGTTCGGCCCCGCCCATGCCCATGCCGACCGCGCCGAGCGGCGTCGGCTCGACGACCGGCGTGCCGCCCGGCGGCACGGCCGCGATCATCTGCGGGGCGATCGGCCCGGTCGCCTGCGCCTTGATGAGCAGGTTCGCGGACTGCGTCGTCAGCCCGTCGCGGACCTTCTTGACCCCGGCGACGCGGCGAACGTCGTCGATCACCTTCGACTGGGTGGCCGCGTCCCGCGCCGTGCCGGTCAGCGTGACGACGCCTTCCGAGACGGAGATCGACACGTCGGCGTGCTGCACCGCGCCGGTGGCGGTGAGTTGGTTGGCGACCGCGTCCGCGAGCTTCTGGTTCGCGGTGATCGTCGCCTTGCTGACGGGCTGGGGCAGTTTGGCCGGTTCGGCCGCGGCGGCGGTCCCGAGACCGCAACCGGCGACCACGGCCGACAGGAACAGGGAGCGCACGTTCACGTTAGACCCTCCAGGACTCTGAACCGTCCGGCCACACGAAGGCACACGCCGGGGCAGTACCGAACTAATCGTCACAAGCCCCCGGCCCGATGAAGTTGGACTGTTGGGAAAATTGCGACTTCCTGGGGCTTCATCGGACGCGAATCGGCAACTCGTGCAATCTTTCCCGCGGCGGCGGCGGAATCCGGGGAAAGTTCGCAGAATGATTCAAGATTCCCCTCCCGAGGCGACCCGCCATGCGATTCGTCATCCCTCTGTTTCTCGCCCTGATCTTGGCTTCATCCGCCCCCGCAGACGCGAAGAGGCCGAACGTCGTCTTCATCCTCGCCGACGACCTCGGGTGGCGGGACGTGGGCTGCTACGGGCAGACGAAGATCAAGACGCCGAGCATCGACCGGCTCGCGGCCGAGGGGATGAAGTTCACCCAGGCGTACTCCGGTAACGCCGTGTGCGCCCCATCGCGGTGCTGCCTCATGACCGGCAAGCACCCCGGCCACGCGTACATCCGCAACAACGGCCAGTGGAAGCCCATGCAGAAGTGGAGCGGCCAGAACCCGCTGCCGGCGGACACGGTCACGCTGCCGAAGCTGTTCAAGCAGGCCGGGTACGCCACCGCCGCGATGGGCAAGTGGGGCCTCGGCTCGCACGAGAACAGCGGCGACCCGAAGAAGCTGGGGATCGACTACTTCTTCGGCTACGAGTGCCAGGCCCACGCCCACAACCACTACCCGGCCTACGTCTACCGCAACGGCGAGATGGTGACACTGGAGGGCAACTCCGACTCGCCGACCGGCAAGCAGTTCACGCAGGACCTGTTCGAGGCAGAGGCGCTCAAATTCATCAAGGACCACCAGCAGGAGCCGTTCTTCCTGTACCTGCCGTTCATCATCCCGCACGTCGCGATCCAGGTTCCCGAGGACTCGCTCGCCGAGTACAAGGGGAAGTTCGACGACAAGCCGTACACCGGCAAGGCGTACCTGCCGCACGACCACCCGCGGGCCGGCCTCGCGGCGATGATTACGCGGATGGACCGCAGCATCGGCCGCGTCCTCGATCTGTTGAAGGAACTCAAGCTGGACGAGAACACCATCGTGATGTTCAGCAGCGACAACGGCCCGGTCGGGCTGTTCGGCGGGTCGGACGGGCCGTTCTTCGAGTCGAAGGGCGAACTGCGGGGTTGGAAGGGCAGCCTGTACGAGGGCGGCATCCGCGTACCGTTCGTGGCCCGGTGGCCGGGAAAGGTCAAGCCGGGAACTACGAGCGACCTGCCGACCGCGAACTGGGACGTGCTGCCGACGCTGTGCGACCTCGCCGGGATCGCGCCGCCCGCGGACATCGACGGCATCAGCCTGTGGCCGGTGCTGGCCGGCACGGGCGAGGCGAAGAAGCGCGAGTACCTGTACTGGGAGTTCCCGGCCTACGGCGGCCAGCAGGCGGTGCGGATGGGCCACTGGAAGGCGACGCGGCAGAAGTTGGCGACGAAGCTGACGGCGATCGAGCTGTACGACCTGGCGAAGGACCCGAACGAGACGAAGGACGTGGCGGCCGCGAACCCGGACGTGGTGAAGCGGGTGGCGGCGATCATGGAAAAGGAACACGTGCCGTCGAGACTTTTCCCGCTTCCGTCAGTCGATTCGGCGGGGAAGAAGGATTAAAGTAGTAGGCACACTCCGTGTGCCGTCTGCCATGGATCGCGGCGACTCCCACGAAGTGAACGAGACGCCGAACAAACGGCACACGGAGTGTGCCTACTACTATCAAGGTCTCACCCATGCCGGTGACGCTCTCCCGCGTTCTGGTCGCCGTCGCCTTCCTCGCCGCCCCGCTCCGGGCCGACGACCGCGACGGCATCGAGTTCTTCGAGAAGCGAATCCGGCCCCTCCTCGCCGACCACTGCTACAAGTGCCACGGCGAGAAGGCCGACAAGGTGAAGGGTAACCTCCGCCTCGACTCGAAAGCCGGGTGGGTGAAGGGCGGCGACAGCGGACCGTCGGTTGTAGCGAATGACCCGGATAAAAGCCCGCTGATTCAGGCCGTGCGGCGGGACCACAAAGGTATCGCCGCGATGCCGCCGGACAAGCCGCTCGCGAAGGAGCAGGTCGCGGACCTCGTGGCGTGGGTGAAGCGCGGCGCGCCGGCCCCGGACGACGGCGGGACGGTCGAGCGGCCGCAGATCGACATCGCGGCGGCGAAGCAGCGGTGGCCGTTCACACCGCTTCCGGTAAAGGTCGCCGTTCCCGCCGTGAAGGACGCGAGCTGGCCGGCGTCGGACATCGACAACTTCCTCCTCGCAAAGCTCGAAGAAAAGGGGCTGAAGCCGGTCGGCGACGCGGACAAGCGGGTCCTCATCCGCCGGGCGACGTTCGACCTGATCGGCCTGCCGCCTACGCCGGAAGAAATCGACGCCTTCCTGAAAGACGACTCACCGGAGGCGTTCGCGCGGGTGATTGACCGCCTGCTGGCGTCCCCGCATTACGGGGAACGCTGGGGCCGCCACTGGCTGGATGTAGTGCGGTACGCCGACACCGCCGGCGACAACTCCGACTACCCGATCCCGCAGATGTTCCGCTACCGCGACTGGGTGATCGACGCGGTCAACCGCGACATGCCCTACGATCAGTTCGTCCGCGAGCAACTGGCCGGGGACCTGATGGGCGGGGAGGACGAGACGGAACGGCGGCGGCGGACGGTCGCGACCGGGTACATCGCGAACGCCCGGCGGTTCGGCTCCCGCGTGGACGACTACCCGCAGCACCTGACGATCGAGGACACGATCGACAACTTCGGCCGGGCGTTCCTCGGGCTGACGCTCAACTGCGCCCGCTGCCACGACCACAAGTTCGACCCGCTGACGATGCAGGACTACTACGCCCTGTACGGGTTCTTCGCCAGCACCCGCTACCCGTGGCCGGGCATCGAGCTGGAGAAGCGGCAGCGCGACCTCGTGCCGCTCGTGGCGAAGGAGGAAGCCGAGAAGGTCTTCGCGGCACGACGGGAGGAGGAGAAGAAGTTCGACGCCGAGATCAAGGCGCTGGAGAAGGAGAAGAAGGACGCCACCGAGAAGGCCAAGAAGGACGAGATCGGCAAGAAGATCGAGGCGAAGCGGAAGCAGAAGGAGAAGTTCCAGCAGTCGCCGCTGCCGTTCGCGCAAGCCTACGCCGTCGCGGAGGGGAAGAAGGTCGGCGACGCCGCGATCCAGTACAAGGGCGACCCGGAGAAGCCCGGCGACAAGTCGCCGCGGCGGTTCATCTCCGTCCTCGGCGGGCAGCCCCTGCCGGCCGACGAGAAGACGAGCGGCCGCAAACACTTGGCGGACTGGATCGCGTCGCCGGCGAACCCGTTGACGGCCCGCGTCATGGCCAACCGGTTGTGGCACTACCACTTCCACCGCGGCCTCGTCGCCACGCCGAACGACTTCGGCAAGCAGGGGACGAAGCCGACGCACCCGGAACTGCTCGACTACCTCGCCCGCGAGTTCATCGAGAGGGGCTGGTCGCTGAAGGCGATGCACAAGGAGATCATGCTGACCCGCGCGTACCGGCTGGCGTCTGTCGGCGAGGTCGATGGGGCGAGCCTGAAGGACGCGAACAACGAGCTGCTGTGGAAATTCCGCCGCCACCGGCTGGACGCGGAGTCGATCCGCGATTCCTTCCTGGCGGTGAGCGGGACGCTCGACCGCACGCCCGGCGGCCCGCACCCGTTCCCGGACCCGACGAAGTGGGATTTCACCCAGCACAAGCCGTTCCGGGCCGTGTACGACCACACGAAGCGGAGCGTCTACCTGATGACCCAGCGGATCGCACGCCACCCGTACCTGGCGATCTTCGACGGCGCGGACACCGGGGCCAGCACCGCCAGCCGCGTCACCAGCACGACGACGCTGCAATCGCTCTACCTGCTGAACGACCCGTTCGTCCACGACCAGGCGAAGGCGTTCGCCGCGCGGATCGCGGCCGCCCGCTCCGACGACCGCGACCGCGTGCAGTGGGCGTACCGCACGGCGCTTGGCCGCGCGGCGACGCCGGCGGAGACGGACCGGGCGGTGGCGTTCGTGAAGGAAGTGAGCGAGGCGGCGAAGCCGGAGGCGGCGTGGGAGAGCTTCGCCCGCACGCTCTTCCGGCTCAACGAGTTCGTGTACGTGGAATAAGTTTTCCCCGCGCCCGTAACCTGCCAGGCCCGCCGGGCATCAAAGCGGGAATGACACCCTCTCCCGATAACCTGTCCCGACCCAAAGGCCCGAGCCGGCGGGCGTTCGTTCTCGGCGCGGCCGTCGCGGCCGCGACCGGCGGCGCGGCCGTGGGCGTGTGGAACGCCTTCCGACGGACCGACCCGCCGCAACCCGGAGTGGCCATGAACCCTCGGCTGTTTTCGTTCGTCGGCGGGACCGGCGGGGCGTGGTCCGTAATCGGCATGAAGGCAGTCGTGGGCGACGCGCTGCCAACCGTCGCCGCACTGGACATCGTCAACGGTCCGGCCGCGGAGCCGCCGGGCGGGTGGCTGTTGCGGGGCGTCACGAGCAACGAGCGGTACGCGACGCGGGCCGAGAAGACGCAACTCGTGGCCAAGCAGGCCGCCCTGGGCCGGCCCGAGGCGACGCACGCGGCCCTCATCCCGATCCGCAAGTCGGCGGCGTGGTGGGCGCTGACCCAGGACGAGCGGCGGGCCGTCTTCGAGGACCAGTCCCGGCACACGCACGTCGGCTTGAAGTACCTGCCGGCCGTCGCCCGGCGGTTGCACCACTGCCGCGACCTGGACCGCCCCGAGCCGTTCGACTTCCTGACGTTGTTCGACTACACGGCTGCAGACGCCGCGGCCTTCGAGGACCTCGTCGCCGCGCTCCGGGCGACGGCGGAGTGGAAGTACGTGGACCGCGAGGTGGACATCCGCCTCGTCCGCGGGTGAACGACTCGTGAGATTGCGGCCCCCGGTAGAACCTCCGCCGCCGGGGGCCGTTCAATTCTGACCGCCCCCTCGTACACTAGCACTTCTGCCTGATGCCACGTTCGGAGAACCGCTCTCATGATTCCGTCCTCCCTGCTGCTGACGCTCGCGCTCGCCGCCGCGGCCCCGCTCAAGCCGACCGACTGGCCGCAATGGCGCGGCCCGAACCGCGACGGCGTCAGCGGCGAAAAGAACCTCCTCCAGAAGTGGCCGGACGGCGGCCCGACGAAGCTCTGGACGGCCGCGGACCTCGGCGGCGGGTACGGCACACCGTCGATCGCGGCCGGGAAGATTTACGGCGTCGGCAAGTTCGGCAACGAGGAAAAGGTCTGGGCACTGAACGAGGCCGACGGGAAGCCGGCGTGGAGCACGCCGTTCGCCGAGGCGGTGAAGGTCGGGTACGGCGAGGGCGGCCGCAGCACGCCGACCTACGCGGACGGGAAGCTGTTCGTCGTCGGCATGGGCGGCGAACTCGCGTGCCTGACCGCGGCCGACGGCAAGCTCGTCTGGAAGAAGAACTACGTCAAGGACTTCGGCGGGAAGGTCCAGAACTGGGGCTATTCCGAATCGGTCCTCGTGGACGGCGACGCGGTCGTCGGCACGCCGGGGTCGGCGTCCGCCGCCCTCGTGAAGTTCAAGGCGGCCGACGGCGACGTGATCTGGAAGGCCGAGGTCGCGAACCCCGGCTCGGCCGGCGGCTACTCCTCCCCGGTCAAGGCCGAGATTCACGGCGTCCCGATGTACGTCACCCTGCTCGGCAAGTCCGGCGGTGTCGTCGGCATCGACGCGAAGACCGGCAAGCTCCTCTGGCAGTACACCCGCGTCATGAACGGCATCGCCAACATCCCGACCGTCGTGGTGAAAGGTGACCACGTCTTCTGCTCCACTGGATACGGCGACGGCGGGTCGGCCCTGATCCAGATCGAGAAGGTCGGCGACGAGTTCAAGGTCAACGAGAAGAAGTACCTCGGCGCGCGGGACGTTCAGAATCACCACGGCGGCATGGTGCTGGTTGGCGACCACCTATACATGGGCCGCGGGCACAACAACGGGCTGCCGACGTGCGTGGAGTTCAAGACCGGCACCGTCGTCTGGAAGGAGGACAACGGCGCGGGCAAGGGGACCGGGTCCGGGTGCGTGACCTACGCCGACGGGATGCTGTACTTCCGCTACCAGAACGGCGTCATGGCGCTGGTCCGGGCGTCGCCCGGCGGGTTCGAGCTGGCCGGCCGGTTTGACATTCCGGAGAAGAGCGGCAAGGCGAGCTGGCCGCACCCGGTCGTCTCGGACGGCAAGCTGTACGTCCGCGACCAGGAGAAGCTGCACTGCTTCGACGTGAAGGCGAAGTAGATTTCTCATTTTGCATTTTTCATTTCGACTTTTGAATTGTTCCGGTCATTCTTGAACCAATTCAAAAGTCGAAATGAAAAATGCAAAATCATTCCACCTCCCCTCCCACATCATCCCGGAGCGTGCCGTGCGATATTCGTTCCTCGTGGCATTCTTCTTCGCCTCCCAGGCGGTGGCCGCCGACAAGCCGGTCGTTATCCAGAACGCCACCGTCTACAACGGCTCCGGCTCCCCAGGCGTGAAGGCGGCCGTCGCCATCGACGGCGGCAAGGTCACGGCCGTCGGCAAGGTCGAGGTGGGGCCGAACACCACCGTCATCGACGGCACGGGCCTGATCGTCTGCCCCGGCTTCATCGACCTGCACACGCACAGCGACTCGGCCGTCGTGTCGAAGACGCTGCGGGCGAACACCTGCTACGCCGTGCAGGGCGTGACCACCATCGTGACCGGGAACTGCGGCAGCGGGCCGACGGACGTGGCGAAGTTCTTCAAGGACATCGAGGCCGGCGGCGTCGGCGCGAACGTCGTCCACCAGGTTCCGCACAACAGCGTCCGCGAAGCGGTCATGGGCAACGCCAACCGCAAACCGACGGCCGACGAGTTAAAGAAGATGGAGGAGTTGGTTGAAAAGGGGATGCAGGCCGGGGCGTGGGGCCTGGCGACGGGGCTGATCTACAACCCCGGAACCTACGCGAAGACGGACGAACTGATCGCGCTGGCGAAAATCGCGGGCAAGAACGGCGGGCACTACGCCAGCCACATCCGCAACGAGGGCGGCGGCCTCCTCGGCGCGATCGAGGAGGCGATTGCCATCGGCAAGGAGGGCGGCTGTCCTGTCCACATCTCGCACATCAAGGCGAGCGGCCGGGCGGCACACGGGCTGTCGGCACGGGCCGTCGCGCTCATCGAGACGGCCCGCAAGGCGGGGCAAGCGGTGTCGGCCGACCAGTACCCGTACACGGCCAGCAGCACGTCCCTGCGGGCAACCATCGTGCCGACGAAGTACCGCGAAGGCTCGACGAAGGAATACGTCGCCCGGTACGGCGACCCGCAGACCGGGCCGAGACTGAAGGCCGACCTCGCCGAGGCGATCAGCGAGCGGGACAACGGGAAGGCGATTCAGATCGCGACCTACTCGAAGAAGCCGGCGTGGCAGGGGAAGCGGTTGTCCGAGATCGCGGCCGCGGAGAAGCGGGACGTGCTGGACATCGTGATCGAGATCGAGACGACCGGCGGGGCGCAGATCGTCAACCACGCGATGAACGAGGAGGACGTGCGCGTCTACATGAAGCAGCCGTGGGTGGCGACGGCCAGCGACGGCAGCGCGAAGGTCGCGGACAAGAGCGTCCCGCACCCGCGGAGCTACGGCACGTTCGCCCGCAAGATCGGGTTCTACTCCATCGAGGAGAAGACAATCCCGCTCGAACACGCGATCCGCTCGTGCTCCGGGCTGCCGGCGGACGTCCTCGGGTTCAAGGACCGGGGGTACGTGAAGGCCGGGCAGTGGGCGGACGTGGTCGTATTCGATCCGAAGACGTACCGCGACCACGCGACCTACGAGAATCCGCACCAGCTCTCGACCGGCGTGAAGTACCTGTTCCTGAACGGCGCGATGGTGATCGACGACGGCAAGCACAAGCCGGACGTGCTGGCGGGCAAGATTCTGAAGAAAACTGAGCACCGCTGACACGATTTTGGCTGCTACAGCGTTGGCAAAGGACATCACACGATGACGTACCCCGAACAAGATGCCTTCTTTGAACGTTTCGCCAAAGAGACGGACAGAGCTTGTGGCGTTCTCGGAGCAGCACTACTCGAAGAGTACTTGAAGAAGATATTTGAGAAGAGATTACACGTGCCAGACAAGAAACTGTTCGCTGTGCAGGGACCGTTGGGCTCATTTAGCGCCAAAATAAATATGGCCTACTCACTTGGCTGGATAGATGCCGATATGAAAGCAGATTTAGACACAGTACGAGGCATTCGGAACGATTTTGCACATAGTTGGGATCATGAGCTTGATTTCAAGGATCAATCAATCTCGGATAGAACACACAACCTTTGCTCCGCTGCTGCGTTTTTGGAAGGGATAACTGCAAAAGACAACCGCAAGCGGTTCTCAGATGCTGTTTTAAACAACGTCAGGGAAAAATTCTCCACTCCACGATGGCGCTTTGCCATAGCCATCGAATTCATTGTGCAGCTACTGAATGACCTCGCAGTTCAAAACACTTCATCGTACACAGGTCCAAGCATAAAGACCGAATCCTTCGAGACGGGCATGAACATGATGATGGGTGTCAAGTTCAAGGGAACGGCAACTTTCCTCCCATCCACCGCGCAGCGATAGGGTGTTCCTTTGTCTTTCGCTCAGTTAGCCTTCCGTCGCGCGACCTTCTCCACGGCCGCGACGTGCTCGAACGGGGTCAACTGCGGCTTCCCGTCCTCGGTCAGGCCGGACAGTTGCTGAATCTTCTGTTCGGCGTCCTTCAACTGGCCGTAGCAGACGCGCAGGAGCTGCACGCCCCGCTCGTACCGGGCGAGGGCGTCGTCGAGCGTCGTCGTGCCGTCCTCCAGGTCGCGCAGGACGCGCTCCAGCTCGGACAGCGCCTGTTCAAATCGGGGCGTCTCGGCCATTCGCAAAACCTCAGTCTTGGACCTTTACCACCCGGCTCGTGACCGTGCCGGCGGCGAGGCGTGTTTCGATGACGTCGCCCGCGGCGAGCGCCGCCGCGTCGCGGACGACCTGCCCGTCGGCGAGCGTCAGGCTGTACCCGCGCTTCAGTACGTTCAGCGGGCTGAGCGACTCCAGTTGCTCCGCGGCCGCGGCAACTTTTTGATTCGCCCGGTCGAGCCGGACCTTCGCCGCCCGTTGCAGCCGGGCCGCGAGGTCGTCGAGCCGCTGCTCGGCCTCGCGGACGCGGGCGAACGGCTTCCGCAACGCCGGGCGGGACGCGAGCTGGTCGAGCCGCTGCCGCAGGTACGCGAACCGGTCGGCGAGCGCGTTGTCGAACCGCGTGCCGAACTCGCGGAGAGTCGCCGCCTGTTCCTTGCGGTCCGGAACGAGCGCCATGATCGCGGCCGACGGCGTCTCCGCGCGCCGGTCCGCGACGAGGTCCGCGACCGTCACGTCCACCTCATGGCCGACCGCGGACACGACCGGCACGAGCGACTGGAAGATCGCGTCCGCGACGACCTCTTCGTTGAACGCCCACAGGTCCTCGGCGCTGCCGCCGCCGCGGCCGATGACTATCGCGTCGAGCGGGAGCTTCTTCTGTTCGTGCAGGGAGTTCAACATCTTTAAGGAGGCCGCCACGTCCTGGGCCGCGCCGTCTCCCTGCACGCGGGACGGGCGGACGACCACCTCCGTTATCGGCCACCGCTGGGCGAGCAGCTCGAGCATGTCGCGGATCGCCGCCCCGGTCGCCGACGCGACGAGCGCCACCCGCCGCGGGAACTTCGGCAGCGGCCGCTTCCGCTTCGGGTCGAAGTACCCCTTCGCCAGCAGCCGCTCCTTGAGTTGCCGCAGCGCGAGTTCGGCCGCGCCCATCCCCTTCGGCTGCATCTCCTGAACGTAAAACTGGCAGTCGCCCCGCTCGCCGTAGAAGCTCACTTGCCCGCGGGCGAGGACCTCGAGGCCGTTGTGCGGGTCGAACCGCAGCCGCAGGTTCATCCCGCGGAAGAACGCGCACTTGAGCTGGGCCTTCGCGTCCTTGAGCGTGAGGTACATGTGGCCGGACGCGGCCTTCGTGAGGTTCGAGATTTCGCCGGCGACCCAGACGCTCGCGTACTCGGTCTCGAGCAAGTCCTTGACCTGCCCGGCGAGCGCGGAGACGGTGAGAACGGAAGCGGGATCCGGCGGCGGCATGGGGGAAGATTACCGGAGAACGGCGGCCTTGAGAATGCGGGTTGCGAACCGCCCGACTTCCGAAGTCCGGCTTCGACTTCGGAAGTCGAGCCCGCGGGGGTGTACCTCCCCTCTGCGTGAGTACTGGTCCCGTTGGACTTCCGAAGTCGAAGCCGGACTTCGGAAGTCGGTCACTGATAGAATACTTGCCTCATCAGGAGTAAGTGCCGGTGCCCCACGCGGACGTTCCCCTGGCCGACGGCAAAATCGTCGCGATCACTTTTTCCGTCACCAACGGCCGCCTCGCCGACGTGAAGGTGGCCGGCCCGGTCCACGACTTCTCGCCCGCGCTCGAACGACTGCCGGCCGACGCGGAAGTCGCTGCCCTAGCCGCGCGGGTGCGGGCGGCCGTCCCGTTCGGCGTCCCCTTCCCCGTCGGCTTGGCGCAACGAATCGCGGACGCCCTTCACGGGGCCGCCAACTGCGCCCCCGTCCCGCGGATCGGCAGCTTCACGGCGAACCAGATCGACGCGCTCACCGAGCGCTGGAAGTCGTTCCCCTGGCGCATCATCCCGGAGCAACCACTCGACGCCGCGCTAAACGCGGCGCTCGACGAAGTCCTCAGCGACGCCGGGTCGCCGTGCCTGCGGTTCTGGCGGTGGGCGGAACCGGCCGTCGTCATCGGCCGGTGTCAGTCGGTCGAAAACGAGGTCGATCGCGAAGCGATGGCCGACGCCGGGGTTTCGCTCGTCCGGCGGCTGACCGGCGGCGGGGCGATGTTCGTCCAGCCGCACGGCACGATCACGTACTCGCTGGTCCTGCCGGAAGACGCGGTCGCCGGGCTGACGATCCGCCAGAGCTACGAGGTGTGCGACGCCTGGGTCGTCCGCGGCCTGCGGGAACTCGGCATCGACGCGCATCACGTCCCGGTGAACGACATCGCGTGCGGCGACGGCAAGATCGGCGGCGCGGCCCAGTCCCGGCGGCGCGGCACGGTGCTGCACCACACCACCATCGCCTACGCCCTCGATTCCGACGAGATGGCCCGCGTCCTCCGCATCGGCCGGGCGAAGCCGCGGGCGAACGCCGTCGCGTCCGCGGCGAAGGTCGTGTCGCCGCTCGTTTCGCAGGCGAACCTTCCCCGTGTGGTCATCGTCGAGCATCTGCGGCAGACGTTCCAGCGTACCTACGGTGGGACGCCCTCGTCGATCACGGCCGAGGAGCACGCAGCGGTGACCGAGTTGGTCCGCACGAAGTACGGTCACGCGGACTGGACGCACGAGTTCCCCTGACGCTACGATGGCCCGTCCGCTCGAATCATCTCCCTTCGACAGACCCGGTTCTGGTAAAATTCAGGCAGTCGGGCATCCCGCCACGCACGAGGCATCCGCCGTGGGACAAAAAATCGAACAAGACCTGCAACGGTTCCGCAAGATCGTTCGCGGCAAGGTGAAGTCGAACCTGTCGAAGTACATCAGCCGCGGCGAGATGATCGGCAAGAAGGGGAACGACCTCGTGTCGATCCCGATGCCGTCGATCAACACGCCGCAGTTCCGGTACGGGAACAAGGGCGGCGGCGGCGTCGGCGTCGGCGACGGGCAGCCCGGCCAGCCGCTCACCCAGCCGCAGGACGGCGACGGCGACCCGCAGGCCGGCGACCAGCCGGGCGGCCACATCCTCGAAGTCGATCTCACGATGGAGGAACTCGCCGACATCCTCGGCGAGGAACTCGCGCTGCCCCGCATCGAGCCGAAGGGGAAGAAGAACGTCGTCACCGAGAAGGACAAGTACTCGTCCATCCGCAACGTCGGCCCGGAGAGCCTGCGGCACTTCAAGCGGACGTACAAGAAGGCGCTCAAGCGGCAAATCTCCACGGGGACGTACAACCCGGCCGACCCGCTGGTCGTGCCGATCCGGGAGGACAAGCAGTACCGGAGTTGGAAGGAAGTGCCGAAGCCGGACGCCGTGGCGTGCGTGATCTACATGATGGACGTGTCCGGCAGCATGACGGACGAGCAGAAGGAGATCGTGCGGATCGAGTCGTTCTGGATCGACACGTGGATCAAGCGGCACTACCAGGGCGTGGAGACGGTGTACATCGTCCACGACGCGGCCGCGCACGAGGTGGACGAGCACACGTTCTACCACACCCGCGAGAGCGGCGGGACGAAGATCAGCAGCGCCTACGAGCTGGCGAACAAGATCATGCACGCCCGGTTCCCGGCGACCGAGTGGAACGTGTACGCGTTCCACTTCAGCGACGGCGACAACTGGGGCGACGACAACCCGAAGTGCCTGGCGCTGTTGAAGGAGCAGATGCTCCCGAAGCTGAACCTGTTCGGCTACGGCCAGGTCGAGTCCCCCTACGGCAGCGGCGAGTTCTTCGAGCACATCAGCGAGCTGCTCGACGAGCACGAGAACGTCGTGGCGACGAAGGTGCCGGACCGCGACGCGATCCTGGGGAGCATCAAGGAATTCTTGAAGACGGGGAGGTGAGTCATGTTAAAGCGCGTAGAGCAAGTGAATACGGAAGTAATTCCGGGGCTGCCAGAACGGATCAAGGCCGTGATCCCTAGCATCGAACAGACAGTTGGTGCTTCCGGGGATCGGGTTTCACTCCGGTGGAGTTTGAGCGAAGGCGGGACCGCTCCGGACCGTGTCATCGAGCTTGAATTGACCGACGACATCGCCGGCTCCGGTGTCGAATACCTAAGTACCCAAACTTTTGACGGTGATCCACAGGCCCTGCGTCGCCAAGTTCGCGAACTTCACAGCAGCATCCTGGACCGGTTCCTCAATCAAAAAATGCAGAAGCTAAGGCAGAACCTCGCGACTCAGGCGGGGGTGTAACGTTGGCCAACACGAACACGGAACGCATCCAGGACTTGGAACGGATCGCTCTCACCCTCAAGGCCGACTTCGCTTACCTCAAACAGGCCCTGACGGACGCGACAACCTCGATTCGTGATGGCGAGAACCGCATTGCCGAACTGGAAAAGGATAATGCCCTCCTGAAGCAACGGCTCGACGACCAGATCAAGCGGCTCGAACTCTGGGCCGGTCGACTTTGGGGCTTCATCATGCTCCTTGTAGGTGCGGTTCTCTCACTCGCGTCCGGGTTGATCGTGACCCTGACCAAGAGGTAGCTGGACGATCCCCGATCTTCGGCCGTGTCTCCGCCGAAGACCGGGCATTAAATCGGACACGGAATGCTGGATCGGTCGTTTCGGTGCGGGTACGCTACACAATGGGTGGTTTCCCGGCCCTCGCACGGGGACACAGCGATGAACACGTCCGACGACGACGACCTTTCTAACTCGATCATCTTCGGCCCGGCGAAGCCCGACACCGCGACCCGCGAGCTGCCGTTCCTCGACCCGCCCCGCGGCCCGGACGAGATCGGGCGGCTCGGCGACTTCCGCGTGATCCGCGTCCTCGGCAAGGGCGGCATGGGCATCGTCTTCGAGGCCGAGGACACGCACTTGCACCGGACCGTCGCACTCAAGGTGCTGCGGCCGGAGGTCGCCGCCGACCCGGACAACCGGGAGCGGTTCCTCCGCGAGGCGCGGGCGGCGGCGGCCATCGAGTCGGAGTATGTGGCGACCATCTACCAGGTCGGCACGCTCGGCATGACCGCGTTCCTGGTCATGCAGTACCTGCACGGCATGACGCTCCAGGCCCGGCTCGACAAGCCGCAGCGCCTCGGCCTGCGGACGGCCCTGCTCATCGCCCGGCAGGCGGCCGTCGGGCTTCAAGCCGCCCACGCACGGGGGTTGATCCACCGGGACATCAAGCCCGCGAACCTCTGGCTCGAATCGTCCCCCGACGGCGGGACGTTCCGCCGCGTCCGCATCCTCGACTTCGGGCTGGCTCGGCGGCTGACGAGCGAACCCGGCCTGACGGCGACCGGGTTCGTTATCGGCACGCCAAACTACATGGCCCCGGAGCAGGCCAACGGCGACCCGATCGACCACCGGGCCGACCTGTTCAGCCTCGGGTGCGTGCTGTACGTGATGCTCACCGGCGAGATGGCGTTCCCCGGCGAATCGACGATGAAGGTCTTCCTCGCCCTCGCGTCGAAGACGCCACCGCCGGTGCTGGAGCGGAACCCGGCCGTCCCGCCGCCGGTCGCGGAATTGGTCGATCGGCTCTTAGCGAAGGACCGCAACGACCGCCCGGACTCGGCGCAGGAGGTCATCGCCACCCTGGACGCGGCGCTCGCCACGCCGCTCGGCCCGGTGGAAACCCCGCCGCCACAGCCCGCGTCGCGGGTCGTGCCGGTCGCCGCGGCGGAAACCGGGAGCAGCCTGAAGGCCGACACGAAGCCGGAGGACACCGCCGCCCTGCGGCGGGCCGGACAACTGCCGGAACCGCGGCGGAAGTGGCCGGTTTGGGTCGGCGGGTTGGCCGCGCTCGTCGCCGTGGCGGGGGTCGCGTGGTTCGCGCTAAAGCCCGGCGGCCGGGGCGGTTCGTCGTCCGTCGCGATACCGACCGGGGAGCCGATCAAGGTCGGTGTTTTGCACTCGCGGACGGGAACAATGGCCGTCAGCGAGCTGCCGATCATTGACGCGACCATGCTCGCCATCGAAGAATTGAATCGAACGGGCGGCGTCCTCGGCCGGCCGGTGCAGGCGATCGCGGCGGACGGGAAGTCCGACCCCGAGGTGTTCGACGACGAGGCCGTGCGGCTGCTCACCCGCGAGAAGGTCGTCGCCATCTTCGGGTGTCAAACGTCGGCGTCCCGGAAGGCCGTCCGCGGCGTCGTCGAGCGGAACGACGGGTTGTTGTTCTTCCCGGCCTCCCACGAGGGGCTGGAGCAGTCGCCGCGGATCGTGTACGTCGGGGCGGCGGCCAACCAGAAGTTCCTGCCGTCCGTCGATTACGTGACGGAGGTGCTCGGCAAGCGGCGGCTGTTCTTCGTCGGGTCGGACCTGATCTCGCCGCGGGCCGGGTTGGAACTCGTGAAGGACCGGCTGAAGGCGCGGAAGACCGGGGCGGTGGTGGTCGAGGCGGTGTTCTTCCCGCTCGGGTCGAAGGACGTGTCGGAGGCGATCGACCGGATCGAGGTGGCGAAGCCGGACGCGATCATCAACGTCATCCACGGCGGGACGAACTTCGCGTTCTTCAAGGAACTGCGGGCGCGGGGCGTCCGGTCGAGCGACATCCCGACGATGTCCGTATCGATGACCGAGCACGAACTCCGCGGCATGGCCGGCATGGCCGGGGACTACCTGGCCGCGAGCTACTTCCAGGCGATCGACCGGGAGGAGAACCGCGTCTTCTTGCAAAAGGTGCGGGACCGATACGGGGCGGACCGGGCGGCGACGGATAACATGGTTCATGCGTACACGGCCGTCCACCTGTGGGGGAAGGCGGCGACGGCCGCCGGGTCGCCGGACGCGGCGGCCGTGGCGAAGGCCGTCCGCGGGATCGAGCACGCCGGACCGGGGGCGAACGTCAAGATCGACGAGGAGAACCAGCACGCGTGGCGGCCGTACCGGATCGGCCGGGTACAATCGGACGGGAAGGTCAAGGTGGTGTTCGAGTCGAAGGAGAGCGTCCGGCCGGTCCCGTTCCCGGACACGCGGACGAAGCAGGAGTGGGAGCAGTTGCTCTCGGAGTTCTATGTCGGGTGGGGGAACCGGTGGCAGTTGCCGGGCTTGCCGGACAAATAGGAGGGCGCGATGAGTCGGCCGTACAACACGAACCTCCCGCCGCACTTGCGGGTGCTCAAGGACGAGATCGAGGGGTACGCCCGCGACTACGGCCTGGACTTCTACGAGACGATCTTCGAGGTCGTGGACGCGGACGACCTCAACGAGATCGCGGCCTACGGCGGGTTCCCGACCCGCTACCCGCACTGGTCGTTCGGCATGCAGTACGAGGAGTTGAGCAAGAGCTACTCCTACGGGCTGTCGAAGATTTACGAGATGGTGATCAACAACGACCCGTGCTACGCGTACCTGATGCGGTGCAACCACACGGTCGATCAGAAGCTGGTGATGGCGCACGTCTACGGTCACTGCGATTTTTTCAAGAATAACGCCTACTTCGGGCACACTACCCGGAAGATGATGGACGAGATCGCCAACCACGGCAACCGGCTGCGGCGGTACGCCGAGCGGTTCGGCGAGGACGAGGTCGAGGCGTTCCTGGACAAGTGCATGTCCATCGACGACCTGATCGACATCCACTCCGTCGCCATCAAGCGGCGGGACGACCCGCACGCGCACCTCAACGGCGCGAAGGACGGCGAGGAGGACGACGACGACAAGCCGGTCCGGTTCAAGACGAAGGACTACCTGACGGACTTCGTGAACCCGCCGGACCAACTGCGGGCGGCCGAGGACGAGAAGCGGAAGGCGAAGACGCAGCAGACGCCGCCGCACTTCCCGGAGCGGCCGGAGAAGGACGTGCTGATGTTCCTCATCGAGCACGCGCCGCTTAAAAACTGGCAAAGAGATGTTTTATCAATTATCCGTGATGAAGCGTATTACTTTTATCCTCAAGCTCAAACGAAAATTATCAACGAGGGGTGGGCCAGTTTCTGGCACAGCACAATCATGACCCAGAAGGTGCTCGACTCGTCCGAACTCATCGACTACGCCGACCACCATTCCGGGACGATGGCCACAAGCTCCCGGCGGCTGAACCCGTACAAGGTCGGCATCGAGCTCCTCCGCGACATTGAGCGGCGATGGAACATGGGGCAGTTCGGGCCGGAGTGGGAAAACTGCGACGACCTGGACAAAAAGCGAAACTGGGACAAGCAGACCGGCCTCGGGCGGCAGAAAATCTTCGAGGTCCGCAAGATTCACAACGACATAACGTTCATCGACACCTTCCTCACGCCGGAGTTCTGCGTCGAGAACAAGCTGTTCTCGTTCAACTACCAGGACCAGACGAAGAACTACGTGATCGAGAGTCGGGAGTTCCAGAAGGTCAAGCAGCGGTTGCTGTTCAGCTTGACGAACTTCGGGAAACCGTGGATTTACGTGCTGAACGGCAACCACGCCAACCGCGGCGAGTTGCTGTTGCGGCACGGGTATAATGGGGTAGAGTTGAAACTACCCGAGGCCCGCGACGTGCTGACGAACATTCAGTACGTCTGGGGCCGGCCGGTCCACCTGGAAACCGTCGTGGACGACAAGCCGATGCTCCTGAGTTTCGACGGGTCGGACCACACACATCAAGCCATCGGAGCCGACTATGACCCTCGCGGAAAAGCTGCACCCAAAGTTAAGTGAGTGGAAGCCGACCGCCCGCGGCACGTGGGCCGAGGCGTTCCCGGCCGACGGGTGGGCCGTGAGCCTGACGGCCGACCACAACGACGTGGTCGGCACGCTGGCGTGGGAATTGACGCTCACCCGCACCGCGGACGCGCCCGAGGGGCTGACGCCGCGGGCGTGGGCGGACGGCATCGCCACCCGGTCGTCCGGCCTCATGGAGCGGATCAAGCTGCTGGAGGTGGACGCCGAGCGGAGCGAGGCCGTCTTGCGGAGCGACACGCCGTCGAAGAAGGGGACCGCCGTTAGCTACTACGAGATCGTCCTCGACGGCACGGCGAAGGCGACCGTCCGCCGCTACCAGGCGGACCGCAAGGCCGGCACGAAGCGGGAGCAAGTCCCGTTCGCGGTGACGCACGAGGCGCTGGCGAAGCTGGTCGGCGACATCGCGAACTGATGTGACGTGGGAAGCCGAAGCCCGCGGACGTTCGTCCGCGGGCTTTCTTTTTGAACCCCTCACGCCAGGATTTTCTTCACCACGTTCCCGTGAACGTCGGTCAGCCGGTAGTCGCGGCCGGCGTGCCGGTACGTCAGCCTCGTGTGGTCCATGCCCAACAGGTGCAGGATCGTCGCGTGGAAGTCGTGGACGTGGACCTTGTCCGTCGCCACCGTCGCGCCGATGTCGTCCGTCTCGCCGTAGGTGATGCCGCCCTTCACGCCGCCGCCGGCCAGCCACGACGAGAAGCACGCGCTGTGGTGGCCGCGGCCGGTCGGCCCGTCCTGCCCCGGCGTGCGGCCGAACTCCGTCGTCCACACCACCAGTGTGTCGTCGAGCATCCCCCGCCGCTTCAGGTCCTGGAGCAGCGCCGCGATCGGCCGGTCGATCTTCTTCGCCAGCGGCTCGTGCTGGGCCATGTCCTGGTGCGCGTCCCAGTTGTTGGACGCCCCGGTGTCGATCAGCTCGATGAACCGCACGCCGCGTTCCGCCAGCCGCCGGGCGATCAGGCACTGCCAGCCGAACCCCTCGGTCTCGCCCGGCTTCAGGCCGTAGAGCGAGAGCGTCTCCTTCGTCTCCTTCGTCAGGTCGAACGCCTCCGGAGCCTCCGTCTGCATCTTGAACGCCGTCTCGAACGATTGAATCCTTGCCGCCAATTCCGAGTCGTTGCCGTTCGCCTTCAGGTGGTCGCGGTTGAACGCCTCGGCCAACCCCAGTTCCAACTCCTGGAGGTTCTTCGTCGTCGTCCGCTTGGCGAGGTTCGGGATCGGGTCGCCGCCGGGGACGACCCGCGTGCCCTGGTGGTAGGCCGGGAGGAAGTCGTTGCCGTACACCTGCGTCCCGGCGTAGGGCATGTGGGGGGCAATCACGATGAACGACGGCAGGTTCTGGTTCACCGTGCCGAGGCCGTAGCTCACCCACGCGCCCATGCTCGGCCGGGTGAAGAAGAACGACCCGCAGTGCATCGCGAGCGTCGCCTGGTAGTGCTCGTTGTCGTCCGACTTCATGGACCGGATGACGCACACGTCGTCGATCTGGTCGCGGACGAACGGGAACAGGTCGCTGACCAGCGTGCCGGACTTGCCGCCGGGCTGGAACTTCCACTGCGGCTTCACCAGCGGCTTCTGCTGGTTGGACAGCCCGCCGCCGACCACCATCGTCTTGCCGTCCAGCTCGAACAGCTTCGGCTTGTAATCGAACGTCTCCATGTGCGAGACGCCGCCGGTGCTGAACAGGAAGATGACCCGATTGGCCTTCGCCGGGAAGTGCGACGCCTTCGGGGCGAGCGGGTGGTCCTTCCCGCCGGCGGCGAGGGCCTGACTGAGGATGGCCGGGAGGGTCAGCGACCCGCCGACGATGGATCGCAACACGGCGCGGCGGGTCGGCAGGTGGCGGAAGGCCGGGGAGCGCATGAAAGGGCCTCGAACGATGGGGCTGATGTGATCCTACCGAACTCGGCCGAAGAAATGAACCGGGAACTACCGCCGCAGCCGCGCCCGGATCGTCGCGAGGCACTGCGACAGCGCCTCTCGCTCGCTCGCCCGGCCGCTCGCGCGGCGGAGTTCCTCGACCGCGGCCGCCGCCTTCGCCCCGCCGAACTCGCCGGCCAGCGCCAGGTACGTGTGCCACGACTCGTTCGTCCGGTCCTTCAACAGCGGTAGCAGGGCGTCCTCGATCGCCGCCCGGCCGCGGTCCGACTTGCCGATCGCGTTGAGCGCCTGGTTGGCCTGCGCCGCGTGCGGCGAGCCGATCCGGCCGAGCAGCACCTTCACCGTTTCCGCGTCGGCCCAGCGGGTCACGAGGTCGTAGGCGGCCGTCCGCTCGTCGCCGTCGTCGGACGGCACCGCCCGCAGGACCGCCGGCTTCGCGTCGTCCTGCGCCCACGTCACGAGCGCCCGCAGGGCGTCCTCGCGGACCTCCCCGCGTTCGTGCCTCGCGAGGCGCTGCAGCAGCTCGATCACGTTGGGTTTCGCCGCGGCCGGCAGCGCGATGAGCGACTCCGTCTTCGCGAAGAACGCCAGGTGCTGCTTGATCGCCAGCGTGTTCCTGTCCCGTTCGGCCGCCAGCAGCTTCAACAGTGGCGACTCGACCGCCTCCGGCGGGGCCGGGGCCGCGTCCGGGGTGATGCCGACCCACGCGTTCAGGTACGGCTGAACCCTCGGGCCGATCACGTACAGCGACAGCAGGACCGCGCCGGCCACGACGAACCGCAGCGGCCGGTAGCCCGGTTCGTAGGGCGGGTTGGCGGCCCGGTAGACCCACACCGGCGGGAAGAGCGTGACGAACCCCTGCTTGACGCTCCGTTGGCCGAACGCGACGGCCACCCACAGGTAGCCGATGACCAACTCGACCGCGCCGACGGCCGCGACGTTCTTCAGCGGCTCCATGTCGGACACCATGCAGAACAGCCAGAGGGCGAACCCGCAGGCGGTCAGAATGATCCACAGGCCGGTCGTCAGCCGCAGGTCGCTCGGCGGCTCCGGGGCCGGCTTCATCGTCCGGGCGATGGCCTGCGTCAACTCGGCCGCGATGTCCGCCGCCTCCACGTCCGTCGGGTTGAAGACGATCAGCCCGTTCGTGGCGGCGTGCCCGCCCGGCGGCGGCAGCGCCGCGGCCGGGTGGTCGCCGGTGATGCGGCCGGGGGCCGGGTAGTCCGGGGCCGGGAAGCTCGTCGGCTCCGGGAGCGGCCCGGGGGCCGGGTACGCGACCGGCGGGAAGTACGTGTCCGGGAACGACGGCGGGACGTAAGGCGTCGGGGCCGGGATCGGAACGGGGCCGGGCGTCAGCGGCGGGTCTTCGTCCTTCGTCTCCGCCGGCGCGGCCATGTCCGCGACCGACTCCGGGTCGCGGACCAGGACGGCGGCCGCGGGTTGGAGCGGGATCGGGTCGGCGGCCGTCCCGGCCGCGGCCCCGATGCGGGCCGGCGGCCGGGGTTCCGGCATCGGCGTCGGGTCGCTCGGCTCGGGGGAAATGTACTCGTCGTCATCGTCCAGGCCGGTCGGCATCATGCTGATCGGCACTTCGTCCGGCTCGGCCGCCACCGCCGCCACCGCCACCGGTTCCGGCTTCTTCCCCTCGTCCGGCTTCGGGATGACGATCGGCTTGAGGCACTTCGGGCAGATCGTGCGTTGCCCCGCCCGTTCCGGCGCGGCCAGCAGGCGTTGGGTGCAGAACGGGCAGGGGTAGCCGAACATCTGGGCCTCGAAACGACCGAAAGCGTCTCCCTTACCTTATGGCACGTTTAGTCCCCGTGCAAACGCCTCAGGCGGGGCGATAACCGAAGGATGTGCTGGGCGCGTTCAAACTCGTTCAACCAGTCCTGCACGACCCCGGCGAGGGTGTCGCCGGTGACGAGGCCGCTGCCGCACGACTCGCCGCCGAGCTGGCCCGCGAGCTTTCGGTAAGTTGTGAGGGTCCGTTCGCCGTACCGCCCGATTTCTAGCCCGTCCTCGCTGAAGAACACGACCACCGGGACGCGGTTGCCGCCGTTGATCTTCAACTCTTCCTGGGCCGCCGGGTGGGCGTCGCGGTCGAGGTAGCGGACGTTCAGGACCGGCGCGACCTCGGCGAACCGCTCGAACGCCGGGCACTGGCCGGCACAGTCGCCGCACCACGCGCCGGCCAGGACGAGAACATTCATCTTCCGCTTGAACTGCTGGAGCAGTTTCTGCTGATCGTCGGTGAGCACGACGCGGCCGCGGGTGTTATCCCACCGCGGCTTGTCGGTCGGCTTGCCGAATTTCATGAAGAACTCGTCATACGGCAGGGCCGACGAGAAGAAGTCGAACGAGAGCATGGGGGAACCTCAAAGGAAATCGGCCCGCGGCGGGACGCCACGGGCCGTGGGAAATACCGACTTCCGAAGTCCGGCTTCAACTTCGGAAGTCGAACGGGGCCAGCGCCGACGGGATGTGAGGAACGCCCCCGCGACTATCGACTTCCGAAGTCGAAGCCGGACTTCGGAAGTCGGGCCGTCAGTCCACGACCGGGTTCTTGTCCGTCACTTCCGTCTTCGTCGTCAGCTTCTGCTTCAGGTCCATACCGATCTCGGCCTCGCCGACTTTCACGGTCATGCTGCCGGACATGTTCATCTCCGCCTTCGTCTCCTTCGTCCGCCCGGCCTTGCTGTCGAACAGCGTCGTGCCGGCGAACTTGTCCGTCTTCAGGTCGGCCTTGCTGATCGTGAACGGCAGCCCCTCGGCGGCCTCCTTCGGCGGCGAGTACTTGGCGTCGCCGGTGAACGCGATCTCCTCCACCCCGTCCTTCGACTTCTCCAGCTTGTAGCTCATCTTGACGGCCATCTCGCCGATCGGGCCGAGCGGGAACGTCTCGTCCTGCTTCCACGTGTCGCCGACCTTCACCGGCTTGTCCGGGCCGCTGCCGAACACGTCCTCGACGGTCCGCTTCAGCACCTCCTCGTTCATGATCCCGGCTAGGACCTGCTTGAGGATCGGGTTGTCGTCGCCGAGCTTCTTGGCGAGGTCGGCCACGCCCTCCATCTTCGTCACCTTGAACTTGTCGTTCATGGTGATGGTGAACACGGCCCCCTTCATCTTCTTGCCGAGGTCGGCGAAGTCCACGCCGGGGAGGTTGCTCTCGGTGACGGCCTGGAGGATCGTCTGCTCGAGCTTGTACCCGTCCTTGTCGGCCGCGAGGACCTTGTACCGGTGGACGGTGGTTTGGTCCTGCTTCTGGTCGATGTTGTTGCCCATGGCGACGATGGTTTGTTCCAGGTTCGTCGTCGTCTTGGCGTAGAACGTGTCGCCCGCCTTGAGCGTCCACTTGAGCGAGACGCCGTCCGCCTGCCCCGGCGACGCGACGAGGGCGAGGGCGAGGGTGGCCACGAAACCGGTCATGACGTGCTCCCGAAACGATGGGGAAGTACCAAAGGTGAACCTACCCGCGGCCGGGGGGAAGGCAAGGATAGACGTGGAACCCGGAGCGGGAGCGACGGGGTGTCGAGTGGTTCGACACCCCGTCGCTCCCGCTCCGGGTTCCACGGGTTGGCCGTCAGTTCACGACCGGGTTCTTGTCGAGGATTTCGGTCTTCGACGTGGCCTTCGACTTGATGTCGGCCGCCAGCTCCATCTCGCCGACCTTCAGCGTCATCGTCCCGGCGAGCGTCATCGTGCTCTCGGACGCCGTCATGCGGGCGGCCTTCGTGTCGAACTTGATCGTGCCGGTGAACTTGTCGGACTTGAAGTCGGCCTTGGTGATCGTGAACGGCACGTCCGGGGACGGCTCCTTCGGCGGCGAGAACTTCGCCGTGCCGGTGTACGCGACTTCCGCCACGCCGTCCTTCGCCGTCGCGAGCTTGAACGCCAGCTCCGTCGCCAGCTCCCCGCTCGCGCCGAGCGGCGCGACCTCGTCCACTTTCCAGGCGTCGCCGACCTTCACCGCCTTGTCCGGGCCGACGCGGAACAGGTCCTGCACGGCCTTCTTGACCGTCTCGTCGTGCAAGATGGACGCGACGATCGGCTTGACGGCCGGGTTGTCCTGCACGACCTTGTCGAACGCGGCCGACACGCCGTCGATCTTCGTCGCCTTGAAGTCCTTGTCCAGGGTGACGGTGAACGTCGTCCCCTTGATCTTCTTGTCGAAGTCGCCGAGGCCGCCGGGGATGACGTTCGTTTCCGTGACCGAGTCGAGGATCGTCTGTTCCAGCGTGTACCCGGCGGCGTCGGCCTTCGTCACCTTGAACCGGCTGACGGTGGTGGAGTCGGTCTTCTGCTCCTGGTTCTGGCCGAGGACGCCGACGGTTTGCTCCATCGTGTCGGTCTGCTTGACGTAGAACGTGTCGCCCTCCTTGAGCTTCCAGCGGAGCGCGACGCCGTCCGCCTGGCCCGACGACAGCGCCAGGGCCACGGTAAGGGTGGTGACGAAACCGGTCATGAAGGACTCCCGTGTGGATGTGGGGCGGTCACGGGTTGTTCGCCGGGTCGGGCGAATTATTTGGGCGACGCGACCGTCCGTGGGAAGTACCCCGACTTCCGAAGTCCGGTTTCGACTTCGGAAGTCGATCCCGCGCGACGAGCGAATGTGAGGTAACGTAAGGTGGGCATTGCCCACACCTACGAAATCGCCATACCATTCGCCGGGTGTCGTTGCCGGCTCGACTTCCGAAGTCGAAGCCGGACTTCGGAAGTCTGGTTTGTCAATACCCCACGGCCATCCCGTCCTTGCGGACCTCGGTGCCGCCGTGCAGCACGCCGGTCGCCGGGTCGATGACGATGCCCTGGAACCCGCCGCCGTTGGTGCGGACCCGCTCGACGACGTGGCCGCGCTTCCGCAGGCCGTCCACGACGGCGTCGGGAATCCCGACCTCGACCTTCAGCGTCCCGCCGTCCGGCGACCCCGGCTTGCCGGTCGGCGTCGCCGACCCGACGTGCTCGATCCGCGCCGCCTCGCCGGCCTGTTGGACGTTCATGCCGAAGTCGAGCATGTTCACCAGCACCTGGACGTGGCCCTGCGGCTGCATGTCGCCGCCCATGACGCCGTAGGTCAGCCACGGCTTGCCGCCCTTCGTCACCAGCGCCGGGATGATCGTGTGGAACGGCCGCTTGCCCGGCTCCAGCCGGTTGGCGTGCGCCTCGTCCAGCGCGAAAAGCGTGCCGCGGTTCTGGATCGTGAACCCCAGGTCGGCCGGGGCGAGGCCGGACCCGAACCCGAAGTAGTTACTCTGAATGAGCGACACGCAGTTGCGGTCCTTGTCCACGACGCACAGGAAGATCGTGTCGGCCAGCCCGAGCTTTGCGTCGCCGGCCGGAACCTCGGTCAGCGCCTTCAGCGGGTCGAACAGCCGCGCCCGCTCCTTCGCGTACTCCTTCGAGATGAGGTGCTTCACCGGGACCTTGCCGAATAGCGGGTCGGTGTAGAACTTCGCCCGGTCTGCATAGGCCAGCTTCTTCGCCTCGACCATCAAGTGCCAGAACTCCGGCGACTTCGGCCCGAGCTTCGCGAGGTCGTGTGGCTCCAGCAGGTTGAGCATCTGCAGCGCCGCGATCCCCTGTCCCGGCGGCGGCAGTTCCCACACGTCGTACCCGCGATAATTGGTGCTGACCGGCTCGACCCACTCGGACGTGTGCCCGGCGAAGTCCTTCAACTGGAACAACCCGCCCTTCGCGTCCGAGAACTTGACGAGCGCCTCGGCGACCGGCCCCTTGTAGAAGGCGTCCCGCCCGCCGTCGGCGACGAGCTGGTACGTCCTCGCGAGGGCCGGGTTCTTGAACACGTCGCCCATCCGCGGCGACCGCCCGCCGGGGGCGTACACGGCCCGCAGCTCGGCGTTGCGGTCCGCGTTCCGCCAGTATCCGCCGATGACCTCGGGGACCGCGACGCCCTCCTTCGCGTACCGGACGCTCGGGGCGAGCAGTTCGGACAGGTTCTTCGTGCCGAACTTCTTTTGAAGCTGATCCCACCCGTCCACGCACCCCGGCACGGACCACGACAGCGGGCCGGTGATCGGGATTTCATCCAGCCCCTTGTCCTTGAACAATTGCCGCGTCGCCTTCAGCGGGGCGCGGCCGTTGGCGTTCAGCCCGTACAGCTTCTGCGTCTTCGCGTCCCAGACGATGGCGAACAGGTCGCCGCCGATGCCGCAGGACATCGGCTCCATGAGGCCCATCGCGGCGCTCGTGGCGATGGCCGCGTCCACGGCGTTCCCGCCGTTCTTCAGCACGTCCAGCCCGACCTGAGCCGCGAGCGGGTGGCTCGTCGCGACGATCCCGTTATTCGCGACCGTCACCGGCCGCGGCCGAGGTTGGGAATTAGCCACAGACGAACACAGATGAAAACAGATCAGAAAAAACCCAAGAGATTTCAAAGACCGGAGCGCACTTCTCGGGCCTGCGTCGTCGGAGGCGCGCCATGAAATGATTTTCTGCTGATCTGTTTTCATCTGTGTTCCTCTGTGGCTAATTTTTCTTCTGAAGATACCCGATGAGGTCGCGGACCTCGTCGTCCTTGAGCGCGTCGAGCAACCCCTCGGGCATGACGGAGTTGTTCGTCGGCGTGCGCTTCTCGATGTCGTCCTTCTGGATGACGATCTGCTCGTTCGCCGTCCGCACGGTCACGGCCTGGGCCGTCTCTTTCTTGACGAGGCCGGTCACGACGCGGCCGTCGAGCAGGTTGAACTGCACCATCTTGTAGTCGAACGGTACGACCGCGTTCGGGTCGAGGACGTTCTCCAGCAGGTAGTCGAGGCTCGCCCGCTGGCTGCCGGTCAGTTCCGGCCCCACGTCGCCGCCTTCGCCGAATAGCTTGTGGCACGCGGCGCAGCTCCGGGTGTAGAGGGCCTTGCCCTTCTCGGCGTTCGCGGCCGTCAGGTAGTCCGGCGTCAACAGCGTCTTCAGCTTCTTCGTCTGCTCGACCCGCGTGGCGGTGGCGGCCTTCACCGTGCCCCAGACGGCAGTGAGCTTCGCCGTCACGTCCTTGTTGTTGAGGGCCGTGATCTGCCGGGCGGCGAACGCGGTGATGTCCGCCTTCGGGACCGTGCCCTTCTCGACGGCATCGAGCAGTGCGAGGGCGAACGTCGGCCGCGCCGCGAGTGTCAGGATTGCGTCGGCTTTCTCGTCGGCGGGCAGGGAAGGATATAGGGCCAGAATCTTCGCCGGGATCGTGGCGTCGGCGTACCGGGACAGCCCGCGGATCGCCGCGCCGCGGACGGCGGGGTCGCCCAGCCACTTCTGCAAACTCTCGGCGAACCCCGACGGCTTCGCGGGCAGCAATTTCTCGATGGCCCGCACACGGGTGGTGGCCGGGAGTTTGTCGTTCGCCGCGGCGAACGCGAGCATCGCGACGGCCCGTTCGTCGCCGAACTTCAGCGCGAGGTCGTTCGCCAGATCGACGATTACCTCGGTCTTGTTCGCCATGAGCGTGTCGTAGATCGGCTTCCAGCTTTCCGGCGGCTTCACGGCTTTGCGGTCCTCGAACGCTTGTTGAATGCCGAGGAGGATGTCCCGCCGTGTCTCGTCGTTCGCGGCCGCCGTCAGAACCGGGAACACTGCGTCGAGCGGCTTCGTGGCGTCAGCGTTTGGCAGCGACAACGCGAGCCGGACGATGTTCGTGCGAACTCTGCGGATCGCGATGGTGTTGACGAGCTTCAACGCCTCGGCCGGATTCGCAAGAACGGCGGGCTGGACGCCGAGCCAGTAGAGCTGCGTCAGCTTGTCGTCGGCGTTGTCGGCCGTGTGGCTGAATAGTTTGGTGGCAATTTTGAATGCATCCGCGTCTGCCAGTCGGCTCATCGCGTACGCGAGCGTAGAGCGGACGAACGGCGACTTCTCTTTTTCGGCGTGCGCAACTAGCACGTCGGCAAACTTCGAGTTGGAGTTGAGCGATGCGATGTCGTCCACACTCAGGCGGATTGCCCAATGACGAACGTGTTCATTGTGGACTGCGAGGTATGGCAGCAGTTCCGCCTTCGCTCCAAGTACAACGTGCTTGCACCACAAGAGGTCTAACATTTCGGGGTCAAAAGGCCGGTCCTTGTGGGTAAGCATGCCTTGAGTTTCCTTCCGAATGTCATCGAGGACTTCGGCATTCAGAATTCCTGCGGACGCCCGCTCGTGCAGGATTCGCAAAGCATGGCGAAACTCCCAGACGTTCCCGTTGCCACCCGCGCGATGAAACAGTGATCGGTCCGACCACTTGGATACATCTTCGGTGTACTTCTTCGGTGTGCCGTACGCCACGCGGTAGATGCGGCCGTTGGTCGTGTCGGCCACGTCGTAGTTGTGGCACTCGCCGGTGTCGCACCAGTCGCTGACGTACAGCGCCCCCTCCGGCCCCTGCTTCACGCAGATGCCGCGGAACCACGGGTCGTTCGCGAACAGGAAGTCCGGCCGCCGCACCCCCTTCATGCCGCTCGGCGTCCGCTCCAGGCCGTCGTTGTTCAGGCGGCTGCCGTGGATGTTGCAGGTGAACAGCGTATTCCGGTACTCCTTCGGGAAGTTGTCGCCGAGGTAGATAGCCGCCCCGCTGTGCGCGTGGCCGCCGCCGGCGTCGTCGTGCGTCTTCTGCAGCGCCCCGGTCTTCTTGTCCGCCCGGCTCTCGGTCCAGTGCCCGCCGGCCCAGTGCTTGTAGTCCACCGCGCTGCTCATGAGGCCGAAGGCGTAAGGGTTCGAGTCCTGGCCGTACATCCGTTGATACCGCCCGCCGGGGACGACGTGGAACAGGTGGTCGATGACGCAGTTCGTGATGAACATCTCGCCGTACTCGTCGAAGTCGAGGCCCCACGGGTTCGTCGTCCCGGTCGCGACGACCTCGAACGTCTTCTTCGTCGGGTGGAACCGCCAGACGCCGCAGTCCATGTACGTCCGCTTGTCCTGCGGCGTGCCCGGCGCACCGACCCACGACTTCGTTTGGATGCCGTTGCACCCGTACAGCCACCCGTCCGGCCCCCAGATGAGGCCGTTGAAGACGTTGTGCTTCGCCTCCTTCAGGTTCCACCCGTCGAGCAGGACTTGCGGCTCGCCGGCCGGCTTGTCGTCCTTGATGGGGACGAAGATCAGGTTCGGCGTGGAGCAGAGGTAGACGCCGCCGAAGCCGAGTTCGATGCCGGAGAGGTTGCAGCCGTTATCGATCACGACGGTCTTTTTGTCGTGCTTGCCGTCGCCGTCGGTGTCTTCGAGGATCGTGACGCGGTCGTTGCCTTTGCCGTCGGCCCGCCACTTCGGGTAGCTGAGGCACTCGACGACCCACATCCGGCCGCGGTCGTCGAACGTGAACGCGATCGGCTGCACGATGTCCGGCTCGCCGGCGAACAGCGTGACGTTGAACCCCGGCGGGGCCGTCATCTTCGCGGCGGCGTCGGCCGTGGGGATCGGCTTGTCCGCGGCGCGGAGCGTCGGGCCGAGCAGGAGGAGAAGCGGCAACCAGCGCATGGGGAGGGTTCCGATTCGGGTAGGAAGGTCGGGTCGGTGGACGCTATGATAACCACAACCCCGAGAGGTTGCGACATGTCAGCGGTGGCCACCAAGCTGATTACGGCGGCGGAGTTCGTAAAGTTGCCGAACCCGGCGGACGGGTCGCGGCACGAACTCGTGAAAGGGAAGATCGTCACCATGCCTCCCGCGAAAGGCCGACACGGGATCGTTTGCTCGCGGATCGACCGGAAGGTCGGGAACTTCGTGGACGAGCGGCGGCTGGGGTGGGTCGCGTCGAACGACACCGGGGTCCGGCTGGAACGCGACCCCGACACCATGCGCGCCCCGGACGTGGCGTTCTGGAGCATCGCCCGTCAACCGGCCGAACCCGAAGATTACTTTGAGATTCCGCCGGACCTCGCCGTCGAAGTTCTCTCGCCGGACGACCGCCGCACCGCCGTTCGGGAGAAGGTCCGGGAGTACATTTCCACCGGCGTCCGCCTCGTGTGGGTCGTCGATCCGGAAACCCGCACGGTCATGGTTTACGCCGGCACGATGCGGGGCGTCGAGTTAGACGAGGCCGACACCATCGACGGCGGCGACGTACTGCCGGCGTTCAGCTGCCGGGTGGCGGACTTCTTCGCGTGACTTCCCGCGGACGTTCGTCCGCGGGCTTTCAGCCCTCACTGCTTGCCGCCCGCGTTCATTTTTCGCGAATACTTCTGGTCGCCGACCCAGGCCACCAGCGAATCCTTTTCCCAGCTCAGCGCCGACAGTTCCCCCTTCGCCGGGGCCAGGAGCACGCCGGACAGGCGGCCGGTCGGGTCGAACACCTGCACGCCCTGCGGCGTCGCCGCGTAGATTCGGCCCGCCGGGTCCACCGTTAGGCTCGTCACGCTCGTCGTCGTGTCCTTGCCGATCGGGCAGCGCAAAGAAGCGTAGGGCTGGCCGACGCCGGGCTTGCCGGCCGTCATCGGGTACGCCCACAGGTACCGCTTGTCGGCGAACCCGGCGTACATCGTGCCGCCGTCCGGCGTCACGACCGTCGCCGTCGCGCCGTCGATGGCGGGCTTCGCCGACGGCCTCGCGCCGTCGGCTTTCGCCCAACCCTCGCCGCCCTTCGTCCAGTCCCGCAGCGGCATGTCCTGGGCCGACGCGGACGCCGAGAGCAGCAGCACGATCGCGAACGCGCGGGTCATTTCGTCTCCTTCTTCCAGTCCCGCCACAGCCAGCGGAGGGAGTCGGCCATGAGCGCGCCGCCGTGCTTCCCGTTGTGCCCGCCGTCGCCGTACACGAACTTGTAGTCGTAGTCCATGTACCGCAGGCTGGCGGCCATCGCCAGGTTCGCCAGCGGCCAACTCCCGTGCAGGTTGTCCAGGTCGCCCGACCCGTCCTGCAGGTACACGCGGATCGGCTTCCGCTCGGTCTTGCGGATCAGGCCGGGGTACTGGTCGCCGTGCCGGATGTTCGTGAAGCTGCCGACGTGCGAGAGTACCTTGCTGAACAGGTCCGGCCGCTCCCACGCGGCCGTGAACGCGCAGATGCCGCCGGAACTGATCCCGCAGATGGCGCGACCCGCAGCATCCGACCGCAGTTTCACCCCCTTCTGCACCTCCGGCAGAATTTCTTTCTCCAGGAACGTCGCATATTGCGGTGACAGGGTGTCGTACTCGAAGCTCCGGTTCGACCGCTTGCCGAACGTGCCGGGGTTGATGAAGACGCCCACCGTCACCGGCATCTCGCCGGCGTGGATGAGGTTGTCCATCACGACCGTGCTGCGGAACTGGCCGGTCGGGTTCTGGTAGTTGCCGCCGTCCTGGAAGACCATGACGCACGCCGGCGGGCCGTCGGATTTGTACTGGGCCGGGACGTACACCCAGTAGTCGCGGGTCGTGCCGTCGAAGACCTTGCTGGTCCACGACAGCTTCTCGACCTTGCCCTTCGGCACGTCGGCCTTCGGCGTCGCCTCCGGCGGGAGCTTGTAGGCGTCGGCCGCGAGGACCGGGGCGGCCGCGAACAGGAACGAACTCATCAGGACGAAGCGCATGAACGACCTCTCGTGACAGTACGGCGGGGAGGACCGGACCGCGGCCAGCGTAACACGCCGGCCGCGGCGGTTCAACTCCCCGCGGGAGATTGCCTTGCCCACGCCCACCGCCCGCGACTACTCGCCGATCCGCCAACGCCTGGCCGACATCTCGGCCCGGCTGTCCGCCCACGAGTCGCCGCTCGCCGAAGCCTCGACGCTCATCGGCCGGCTGTCCGACACCGTGCCGATGTCCGACCGCCGGAAGCGGGCCGAGGAGCAGCCGACCGAGCGGTACATCATCCCCGAGTGCCCGGATCGGTTCTTGCTCGCGGACGTGATGGCCGCGATCCCGCACCCGGTCGTCGTACTGAACCCGCAGGGGCACGTCATCTTCTGGTCGGACGCCGCGGCCGAGACGTTCGGCTGGACCTCGGCGGAAGTCGTCGGCCGGCCGCCGGCGTTCCTACCGGCGGACCGGTTCTCCGAGCACGCCCGGCACGTCACGCAGGCGACCCAGGGCGTCCCCGTCCGCGACGCCGTCACCGAGCGGCGGGACCGGGACGGCAAGGCGGTCCCCGTCCTCGTGTCGATGTCGCCGGACGCGGGCGGGAACGTCGTGAGCGTCTACCAGACGACGCCGGGCGAAATCCCGATGGCCGTGCCGGTCGAGGAGCCGCCGAAGCGGCCGGACCACGCCCGGCAGCTCGAAGCTCTCGGCCGGGTGGCGGCGAACGTCGTCCACGACTTGAACAACCTGCTCGCCGTCGTCGGCGGGTACGCCGACCTGCTGCACGAGTGGCTGCCGCCGAAGACGTTCGGCCGGCAGTACTCCGACGTGATCCGGGCCGCCGTCCGGCACGCGAGCGCCCTCACGCACCGGGCGCTGAACTTCGCGAAGCCGGACGACCCGCGGCCGACGGCGTTCGACCTCGGCACGCTCCTCGCCGACCTCGCCCCGCTCATCCGCGCGAGCGCCGGGTCGCGGGTCGAGTGCGTGCTGACGCCGGAGGTGGACGTGCCGAACGTGTGGGCCGACCGCGGCCAGATCGAGCAGGTCGTTCTGAACCTGGTGGCGAACGCCCGCGACGCGATGCCCCGCGGCGGCGTCCTCGGCGTCCGCACGTCCGTGGCGACCGTCCGGCCCGGCCAGCCGGGGTGGCCGGCCGACCGGCTGTGCGGCCGGTACGTCTGCCTGTCCGTCGCGGACAACGGCACGGGGATCGACGACCCGACGCTGGCCCGCGTGTTCGACCCGTTCTTCACGACGAAGGGCACGGTCGGGACCGGCCTCGGCCTCGCCACGATCCGGGACATCGTGAACGGCTGCCACGGGCACATCGAGGTGGACTCGAAGCCGGACACGGGCACGGTGTTCCGCGTCTACTTCCCCGCCGCGCAGGAGACGGCCGACGACCCCGACCCGTTCGTGGACTTGCCCGCGTCGCACGACGGCGAGACGGCGCTGTTGGTGGAGGACGACGACGCTTTGCGGGGGCTGGCGAAGGCGGCGCTGGAGTCGGTCGGGTACAACGTGATCGAGGCCCGGACCGGGGACGACGCGGCGAAGCTGGCCCGCGTGGTGCAGGAGCCGATCGACCTGTTGGTGACGGACGTGGTGATGCCGGGGCTGACCGGCCGGCGGCTGGCGGAGCGGATGCGGTGTACGCGGCCGGGGCTGCCGGTCGTGTTCGTGTCCGGCTACCCGACGACCGGGCAGGAGTTGGAACCGGGGATGCGGTTCGTGCGGAAGCCGTTCCTGGCGGAGCACCTGTTGACGGCCGTGCAGAAGGTGACGCAGGTCGTGGCGACGGCGTAAGCGCGGTCTCGGTTCTTAGCCCCGAAGGGGCGTGAGAATATAGCCCAGGGCAAGGAGCGGAGCGACGCCGCCCTGGGTCGGACCGCAACCCATAATCGGGACAAGCCCTGAAAGGGCGACAGACTCTGTCGCCCTTTCAGGGCTTGTTGCGTGGGGTGGGGCGTCTACCCAGGGCGGCGTCGCTCCGCTCCTTGCCCTGGGCTAACATGTCCTGGCCTTTCAGGCCAAAGACCGAACGTGGGTAATCTCTTTCAGACTTGTCAGGTGTGTTTGCCGATTCGCGATGATGACGACGGTGTCGATCCCGCCCTCCACCGGGTCGAACGCGATCTTCTCCGCGCTTTCGACCGTTACACGATCCCCGCTTTCCAATTCGACCGCGAATCGTTCAAACGTAACCATCCGACGCATCAGTTTGAGTTGAGCACGTAGGGCGTCTTTCTGTGTCATCGTCACGCATCCCGTGAACAGAATGTACTTCACCGTACCGGCGATGCGCCTTCGCCGCCAACTCCCTTCGCCCGCTTGTCGCCCCCCGCGTCGGCCCTAACATAGTTTCGCACCAAGACCCTCCCAGGGCCGACGCGAGCTTGCCTCCATGACGCAGCCGGCGATCCAGGTTCAAAACCTCACCAAGCATTACGGCCCGGTCGTCGCGGTGGACCGCATCAACTTCGAGGTCGGCCGCGGCGAACTCGTCGGGTTTCTCGGCAACAACGGGGCCGGCAAGTCCACCACCATGCGGGTTCTCACCACGTACCTCCCGGCCAGCTCCGGGTTCGCCCGCGTCGCCGGGTTCGATGTGATGTACCAGTCCGACGACGTGCGGAAGAACCTCGGCTACCTCCCGGAAAGCGTCCCCCTCTACACCGAGATGCGGGTCGAAGAGTACCTGCAATACCGCGCCAAGCTCAAAGGCGTTGACCGGGCCGTCCGCACGAAGCGGATCGAGTACAGCCTGGAACGTTGCCGCATCCGCGAGGTCCGCCGCCGGCTGCTCGGCACGCTGTCGAAGGGCTACCGCCAGCGGGTCGGCCTCGCCGACACGCTCCTCGCCGACCCGCCGGTACTCATCCTTGATGAGCCGCTGTCCGGACTCGACCCGGTGCAGCAGGAGGAGACGCTCAAGGCGGTGAAGGAACTCGGCGGCCAGCACACGGTCCTGTTCAGCAGCCACCACCTGCCGGACGTGGAGAAGGTGTGCGACCGCGTCATCATCATCCACCGCGGGCGGATCAAGTTCGACGGCAAGCTGTCCGAGATCGCCGCGAGCGTGCCGACGGTCATCGTCGAGGCCCGCGGCACGGCCGAGCAGATCGAGCCGCTCGTCCTCGGCGTGAAGGGCGTGTTGGAGGCGAAGCCGATCCCGCCGGACGCCCCGGCCGACGGGTTCGCGGCGGTCGAGGTCCACGCCGAGCCGGGGCACGACGTTCGGGAGAAGGTCGCCGCCCGGCTGCACGAGAAGGGCCACCCGGTCCGCCGGCTGGAGCTGCGGCGGGAGAAGCTCGAAGACATCTACATGCGGTCCACCCTTCGCGGCGACTGACCCGGCCCACCGAGATTGAGGCATCCATGAGCGAGCGGTCGTTGGAAGAGGCCCCGTCCGAAGTGCGGACCGACGAGTTGGCCGGGACGCAACTCGTCGGGTTGACCGGCATGGGGCTGGCCGCGCTCGGCGTGATCGTCGTCGTCGCCAGCATTTCCGCGCCGCGGATCATCCCCGTGTCGTGGGCGTATCTGATGACCGCGGCCGGCCTCGTCGCGATGTTCTACCACGCCCTGCGGGACACGTCCGTCGAGATCCGCCGGGCGTACATGTACTTCGCCGCCGGCCTGCTCGTCCTCGCCGTCGCCGCCGCGGTCGTCCCCGGCCCGTTCCTGAACAGCAGCGAGCCAAAGAAAGAACTCGGCTACCACTTCTTGCCGTGGTCGCCGCTGTTCGGGTTCCTCGGCCTCGTCTTCCTCGTTACCCCGCTGCGGCACGAGACGGACGCGAAGTTCCTCCGGTACGGGCTGACGCTGACGCTCGCCGTCGGCGCGATCCTCTGCCTCGGCAGCGTGGCGCTGGCCGTCGCGAACCCGGACACGATCGTCGGCCCCGGCGTCCTCCTCGGCATCCTCGGCCTCGGGTTCGTCAGCGCGTTCCTCAGCCGGGTGGACACGACCGACGGCCCCGGCCACCTCGTCGCGTCGCTGCTCGGCCTACTCGGCGGGGCGGCCCTCCTGTACGCCTTCGGCCGGTCCGCCGTCCCGACGCTGCTGTACGAAGGCCCGCCGGCGCTGAAGAATGCGTACCAAGCGTTCGACACCTGGAAGGTGCTGGCCCGCGCCGCGATCGTGCTGGCGTTCCTCGGGTTCGCGGCCTGGGCCGGGCTGAACAAAAACCTCCCGGCGTGGCTCCGCGGCGGCCTCGCCGTGATCGGCGTCGGGTTCGCCGGCGTGTTCGCGATCTCCGCCGTCGCGACGTTCGCCCTGCCCGCCCCGAAGCCGTTCCTCGTGCCGAGCGGCCTGCTCCTCGGCGGCCTCGGCGTCGTGTACCTCGCCGTGTCCCTCGGCATCGTGTCGGACAGCCCGTTCGTCACGATGACCCGCCGCGAGCTGTCCAGTTACTTTTACTCGCCCATCGCGTACATCGTGCTGCTCGGCATGTCGCTCCTGACGTGGATCGGCTACCTGCTGTTCGTGGTGTTCAACATCGCCCGCGCCGCCGGGCCGCTCGGCGAGTCGCCGCCGATCGCGGAGCCGATCCTGTCCGAGTACTACCCCGGCTCGCTGGTCGGCCCGCTCGTCGTGCTGCTGCTCGTCCCGGCCCTGACGATGCGGCTGTTCAGCGAGGAGAAGCGGACCGGCACCATCGAGGTGCTGCTCACCGCCCCGGTCAACGAGTTGACGATCGTGCTGAGCAAGCTGTTCGCGTGCTGGCTGTTCTTCATGTTCTGCTGGGTCCCGCTCGGCCTGTACCTCATCGCCCTGCGGTTCGAGGGGGGCCAGCCGTTCGACTACCGGCCGCTGCTCAGCCTGTACATCGCCATCGGCGTGAGCGGACTGGCGATGGTCGGCATGGGGCTGTTCTTCTCCAGCCTGACCCGCAACCAGGTGATCGCGGCCGTGCTGACGTTCGTGGGCGTGCTCACCCTGTTCGTGCTGAACTGGCTCGGCCGGGTGGACTACTTCCCGAAGGTCGTGCGGGACATCCTCGGCGCGCTGGCGCACGCCTCGTACTGGCGGCTGTGGGTCGGGTCCTTGTCCGGCCAACTGCCGGTCCGCGACCTGCTCATCCAGGCTTCGCTGGCCGTGTTCTGGGTGTACCTGACGCTCAAGTCGATCGAGGCCCGGAAGTGGCTGTAACCGTCCGACCGCGCTCGTGAAGGTGATTCGCACCATGCAACCGACCGAAACCGGGCCGCTGGACCCGCTCACGAAATGGCTGTTGGCCGCGCCGTCCAACCTCGGCCGCCTGCTGCTAATCTTGGCCGCCCTCTGGGCGGTCCCGGTCGCCTACGGCGGGTACAAGGTGTACCAGAACCGGCCGGTCGAGAAGAAGGTGGAGGAGAAGCCGGAGGGCGAGAACACCGAGAAGCCGCTGGAAGCGGCCGAGAAATTGCCGGACCCGAACCGGACGAACCACTTCGTGCTGCTGGCCTTCGGCGCGGTCGGCGGCCTCGGCTGCCTCGCCGGGGCGCTGTGGGCGTTCTACCAGACGCCGGGCCGGCCCGCGGACGAGCGGCGGACCGCGTCCCGCGTCGCCGTGCTGCTCGCCGGCGTCGGCAGCGGCCTGCTGCTCATGCTCGGCGGGTTGTGGTTCGTCATCGACCAGTACGACGTGCTGAGTAAGTGGCTCGACACGCGGGAGGGGAAGGACCTGTGGAAGGTCCTCGTCCCGGTCCTCGTGTTCATCGTCGGCGGGGCGCTGGCGTTCTTCGCGGCCCAGCTCACCCGCCCGGAGGAGCGGCACAGCCAGACGGCCCGGCGGCTGGTGTACGCCACGAACCTGCTCGTCACCGGCCTGTTGCTGTTCGTCGCGCTCGCCGTCGTCAACATCTTCTTCGGCACGAAGCTGCCGAACCGTCTCGACACGACCGGGACCGGGTTCTACACGCTCAGCCCGTCCACCGAGCAGTTCATCGGCACGCTCGACCAGAAGGTGACGGTCTACTCGTTCCTCGAAGAGGGCGTCCGCGGGCACGACGAGCTCAAGGTGATGCTCGCCAACCTCCAGGACCTGAACCCAGCCGCGTTCGTCGTCCGCAACTACGGCATCAACCCGCCCACGAAAGAATCCCAGCAACTCCGCACCAAGTTCCCGCAGGCGAACCTCAACGAGACGGCGCTCATCCTGGCCCTCGGCGACGACGAGAAGCGGTACTCGACGGTCAAGCACGAGGACATCGTCCGCGTGGACCGCGACCCGCGGACCGGCCGGCCGAGCGGGCAGTTCTTCGAGGGCGAGAAGGTCCTCGTCCGCGAGCTGCTGTTCCTCGCCGAGAACAAGTCGAAGCCGGTCGTCTACTTCACCCAGGGCAGCGGCGAGTTGAACATCACGCCCGGCCCGGACGCCCTTGGCCGCGACCAGTCGGCCGTCGAGTTGAAGGGCTACCTGGAGAAGCTGAACTTTGAAGTAAAGCCGCTCCCATTCGCGAAGGAAGCCCCGAAGGTCCCGGCCGACGCGACGGTCGTGATCGTCGCCGACCCGAAGCAGACCATCGCCACGGCGTTCGCGGCCGAGTTGAAGAAGTACGTCTCGGAACCGCAGGCGAACGGGAAGAAGGGCAAGCTGATCGTCATCGCCGGGCCGACCACGACCGTGAAGAACGACGGCGTGCAGGACACCGGGCTGGAAGACGTGCTGGCCGGGTTCAACATCAAGCTAGTCAAGGCGTTCCTGATGAACGTCCCGACGCAGCGGACCGGACCGGACAACATCATCTGCACGACCGACCTGCGGGCGGTCTCGGCCAACAACCCGATCGCCGGCGTCCTGCCGCCGCCCGGCCGGATGTTCCCCGTCGGCCCGGCCCGGCCGCTCGAACTCACGCCGCCGGCCGAGCCGACCGCGACCATCGAGACGTACCCGCTCATCACGACGATCGGCGGCAACCGGATGCCGAGTTGGTTGGAACCGGTCCGCCCGGCCGACCCGAACAAGGAGTTGGACGCGCTCCTCGAATCCGAAGAGGTGCAGATCAAGAAGAAGATCAGCGCGACCCGCCGGCCGGTGGCGGCCGTCGCGACCGAGGGCGGCGTGGGTCGGGTCGTCGTGTTCGGGACCGTGTTCTACTTCACCGACGAGGTCGCCGCCCAGTTCGCCGCCTCCCCGGACGCGAACATCGGCCACGCCATGATCTCGACCGCCATCGACTGGCTCCGCGACCGGCCGACCGTGGACGTGGTGAACAAGCCCTACGGCACGTACAAGGCGAACCCGAGCATGGACGCCATGCGGCTGCTCGTCCTGCCGGTCGTGCTCGCCGCGCTGACGATCATCGGGTTCGGGGCCGGCGTCTGGGTCGTCCGCCGGAAGTGACCGACCGTCCTGGCCCCCTTTCGGGTTTCGCGATGAACTTCAAACTGGCGTGGATTCTCCTGGCCGTGCTCTTCCTCCTGGTCGGCGGGCTGCTCGTGTCGTCGCTGATGAACGACGACCCGCCGCTCGGCCAGGTGCTGCTCGTCCCGCTCGCCAACGTGAAGGAGGCGGACGTGGACACGGTGGAACTCGTCCGGTCCGAGCCGGCCGAGGAGAAGATCGTGTTCACCCGGTCCGGCAAGGACGACTGGCTCATCACCGAACCCGGCCGCGGCAAGGCCGACAAGTTCGCCGTCAAGAAGCTCGTCGCCGACCTACTGGCGCTGAAGCCGACGGCGTCGAAGGAAGTGACCGAGAACAAGACGGTCCACGGCTTGGACAAGCCCGGCCTGAAGGTGACGCTCAAGAGCGGGTCGAAGGCGGCGACGCTCAACGTCGGCGACACGACGATCGGCCGCAACCCGGTCACGTTCGTCTCGACCGACGCGCGGACCGTCCCGGTCGCGGTGCTGCGGTCGGACATCGACGGCCTGTTCCGCCCCGGCACGGCCGACGGCAAGTCGTGGCAGCTCGCGAAGTGGCTGGCCGACTACCGCCAGCGGGCGTTCTTCCGCGGCGAGAACGACCTGCTGACCGAAACCGAGTCGATCGCGCTCGCGAAGGCCGGCAAGGAGACGAAACTCGTCCGCAACCCCGGCACCGGCGACTGGACGTTCGCGGCCCCCGCCGGGTACGGCCTCGCCGACCTCGCCGGCGACCCGCAGGCCCCGCCCGGCGTCTTCACCGGCGTCCGGCCGCTCGTCAACGCGCTCACGGCGCTTCAGGCGCAAAGCGCCGACGACTACATCGAGAAGCCGGAATCGCTCGACAAGTACGGCCTCGCCCCGACGGACAAGGACGTGCTGCGGATCGAGGTGAAGCCGAAGGACGGCCCGGCGGACGTGCTGTTCGTCGGCCGGCGGGTCGATGACAAGACGGACAAGTTCTACTGCAAGCTGGCGAACGACACGAGCGTCGTGAAGGTGTCGGCCGTGCCGGAACGGGTGGCGGCGCTGGCGAAGGTGGCCCTCGACCCCAGTGACCTCCGCGACCGGACGTTGATCCCGGACACGAAGCAGCTGACCATCGACGCGATCGACATCGTCCAGGGTCCGGCGACGACGAAGCTCCGCCGCGTGCCGACGGCGGCCGAGTCGCGGTGGGCGCTCTACGGCGGCCCGACCGACCCGCAGTTCGCGGGCAACGCCGTGCAGGAGTTGCTGACGGCGCTGGCGAAGCCGCGGATCGCGAAGGAGGTGCTGCCGGCCCCCTACGACGCGGTGTTCGCCGACGCGGAGCGGAAGGCTGAACTCCGGTTCTGGTACGAGGGGACGGAGAAGCCCGCACCGTCCGCCGACCCGACGAAGCCGCCGGCCGAACCGAAACTGAAGGGCGACGGCAAGCCGTCGCTGACGGTCATCTTCGGCAAGAAGGAGGCCGACTTCGTATTCGTCCGCCGCATCACGGCCGACGGCATCCGCACGGACATGAAGCTGCCGGAGGCCGTGCTGCCGGTCGTGACGAAGGACCGGCTGGCGTACCTCGACCCGAAGCTGAAGCCGTTCCCGAACGTGCCCGCGAAGAAGCTCACGCTGGTCCGCGGCGGCGAGACATTCATCGTGGAAAGCGACGGCAAGGGGACGCCGGACTCGTGGAAGTTCGCCGCCCCGGACCGGTTGAAGGGCCAGGTCGCGGACGCCGGGAAGGTCGGCGAGTTCGTCGGCATGGTGGCGATCATGACCCCGTCGCGGGTGGCGGCCGAGAACCCGGCAGAGGCCGAGTTGGCGAAGTACGGCGTCGGCCCGACGGCCAAGGTGAAGCTGACCATCGCGTTCGACGGAATGGAACCGGAGCGGACCTACGAGTTCGGCAACGAGGCCGAGGACAAGGCGTCGGCCTACCTGCGGACGAACGTCCGCCCGGCGGTCGTGGTCGTCTCGCGGCTGTTCTCGGACCGGCTGGCGGCCGAGGACCTCCGCGACCGGCGGCTGTACACGATCGACAAGGCGAAGGTGAAGGCGATCACGCTCAACGGCTGGAAGGCGGCGCTGAAGCAGCCGACGAAATACCGGTTCGAGAAGGCCGGCGACAAGTGGGTGGTGAAGGAGCCGGCCGGCGAGAAGGGGACGCTCGATCCCGCGAAGGTCGAAATCTTCCTGTCCGCGCTGGCGGCCCCGCAGGCCGCGAACTACATCCCCGGCGGGTTCAAGCCGGAGCAGGGGTTCGACATCGCGAACGCGGCGAACAGCCTGGAGGTGACCCTGGAGATCGAGGGCCATCCGGGGCTGGCGTTTAACTTCGCGAACGAGACGGACGGCGGCACGAATTACTTCGCGTGGACGAGTGCGAAGAAGGACGACGTGTTCACGATCTCGACGAACGTGCTCCGCGAGTTCAAGGAAAGCCCGCGGGCGTTCTTCAAGTGAGAGTCGCGACTCTAGGCGTTAAGTACCGTTGGCCGTGGAAGGTGTAGAAGCCGGTCTTTGGCCTGAAAGGCCGAAACATGTCAGCCCAGGGCAAGGAGCGAAGCGACGCCGCCCTGGGTAGACGACGAGAAACGATCAAGCCCTGAAAGGGCGGCAGAATGTGCCGCCCTTTCAGGGCTTGATGTTTTGGGTGGGACGCGCGCCCAGGGCGTTGCCCTGGGCTGACGTGTTCGGCCCTTTCAGGGCCAAGACGGATGGGCGAGGGATTCTGATCTGGAACGAGACTTCCTCATCTCAGGGGGTTACGCCCGCCGCCACACCCCGCCGAGCAGTTGCCGCAGGCCGCGCCACCGCTCCCGCCACCCGGCCCCGTGCGCCAGCCGCAAGTAGCCGCGGGTGATGTCGCGTTGGGCGGCGGCGTTCTCCGCGTGCGGCCGGAACGACCCGCCGCGGACTGTCACCACTTGCGGCACGGTCATTTCCAGCAGGCCCTCGACGCCCTGCGTCACGCCCCAGCCGCTCGCGGCCCGGCCGCCGAACGGCGTTTCCGGGTGGGCCGTCGGCACGATCACGTCGTTGACCGTCACCGCCCCGACCGACAGCTCGGCCGCGAACGCCTGCGCCGCCGCAACGTCCGCGGTAAAGATCGACGCCGTGAGCCGCAGTTGCGTTTCCGCGAACAGGTCCAACGCCCCGGCCCGGCCGTCGAACGGCGTAACGGTCACGAGCGGGGCGAACACCGGCGCGCGGTTCGCGGCCAGATTCCGCGCGCCCCGCGGGTTGAGGATCACCGTCGGCCGCACGTCGGCCGCGTCGCCGCCCGGCAGCACGTCACACCCCAGCGCCTTCGCGTCGCGGACGATCTCCCGTAGCCGGTCGCCTTCTCCCGGCGTCACAAGCGACACCGGATTCGCAGCTTTCACGAACGGCCGCAGGTGCGACACGAACGCCTCGTACACGTCCCGTTCGACGAACGCCCGCCGCACGGCCATGCACGTCTGCCCGGCGTTGAGCGTCGCCCCGTACCACGCCAGCTTCGCAGCCCGTTCGACGGCCGCGTCGCGGAACACGAACATCGCGTCGCACCCGGAGAGTTCCAACGTGGACGGGATCATCCTCTCGCCGAGCCGCGCCGCCAGCTTCCGGCCGACCGGCTCGGACCCGGTGAAGTGCAGGAAGTCGATTTCTGCTTCCGCCAGTTGTGGCCCCGCCTCGCGGGTCGCCGGCAGCGTCTGAATCAAGTCGGCGGGGAAGCCGGACGCCACGAACATCTCGTGCAGCACGGCGGCCGTTCGGGGCGCATGTTCGCTCGGCTTCCACAGCACGCCGTTGCCGGCCGCGACCGCGTGGAGGATCGGGATGGCGTTCAGGAAGACCGGGTAGTTCCACGTCCCGATCAGCCCGACGACGCCCCGCGGCCGCCGGTGGACCACGTCCCGGCAGCCCATCAACCACAGCGGCCGCCCGCCGACTTTCCGCGGGGCGAGGATCGAGGCGGCCTGCCGTTCGAGGAACTTCGCGGCCGCGGCCGTCGGGATGATGTCGGTCGCGATCAGTTCGTCCGGGGGGCGGCGCACGTCCGCTTCCACCGCGGCGGTCAGGTCGTCGGTGCGGCTCACCAGCAAGTGGCGGAAGGCGAGGACCCGCCGCAGGCGCTCACGAATGGGTAGCCGCGCCCATTCGGCCTGAGCGGGCCGGCAGCGGACAACTTCGTCGGAGAACGGTGTCATACCTTCAGGATAGGTAGCGCCCGACTTCCGAAGTCCGGCTTCGACTTCGGAAGTCGAAGGGGAAGAGAGGCGTGTCCCGACCCCGTTAGGGCCGCCGCGGCGTTCGACTTCCGAAGTCGAAGCCGGACTTCGGAAGTCAGGTCCACGCACATTGCACCCGCCCCGCCGCCGGGCTACCCTCTCCCCATCCCACCGGAGGTTTCCCCATGCCCGATCTGGCCGACGGCGAATCGTTCGAGATGCAAGGGTCCGGCAGCAAGCCTTACGTGTTGAAGAACACCGGCGGCGTGTACGCCTGCACCTGCCCGGCGTGGCGGAACCAGTCCGTCGGCATCGAGCGGCGGACGTGCAAGCACCTCCGCAAACTCCGCGGCGACGCGGCCGAGGAGGCCCGCATCGGCGGCGCGCTCCCGGCCCGGCCGGTCACTCCCTCGGAGGACAAGAGCGGCCCGCCGGTGCTACTCGCGGAGGTGTGGGACAACGCCCAGGACCTGACCGGCTGGTGGATGAGCGAGAAGCTCGACGGCGTGCGGGCGTACTGGGATGGCAAGCAGTTCGTCAGCCGCCAGGGAAACCTGTACCACACCCCGAACTGGTTCCTCGCCGGGCTGCCGGGCTACCCGCTCGACGGCGAACTCTGGATCGGCCGGAAGGCGTTCCAACGGACCGTCGGCATCGTCCGCCGCCATGACAAGACGGACCTGTGGAAGGAGGTCCGGTTCCTCATCTTCGACGCCCCGGCCCGGCCCGGCGGGTTCGAGGACCGGCTGCGGTTCCTGCAAGCTGAAGTGTCGAAGTGGAAGGCGAAGGCGGCAACGCTGTTGGACCACGCCGTTTGTACGGGCGTCGAGCAACTGCGGGCCGAGTTGAAGCGGGTCGAGGGGCTCGGCGGCGAGGGGCTGATGCTCCGCCAGCCGGGTTCGCAGTACGTGGCCGGCCGGTCGAGCACATTGTTGAAGGTGAAGAGTTTTCTCGACGCGGAAGCGGTGGTGATCGGCCACGAGGCCGGCCGCGGCAGGCACGCCGGGCGGTTGGGGGCGGTCGTCGCCCGGCTGCCGAACGGCAAGACGTTCAACATCGGGACGGGGTTCAGCGACAAGGAGCGGGCGAACCCGCCGGCGGTCGGCGCGACGGTCACGTTCCGCTACCAGGAGCTGTCCGACGGCGGCGTCCCGCGGTTCCCGAGCTTCGTCCGCGTCCGGGCCGACGCGGCTACCGACATCGAAACGTACCGGCTGACCGGCGACGATCCCCCGTGGCCCGCGAAGGCCGGTCCCAAACCGAAGGAGAAGGTCATGACCACGACGGCACGGCGGTTCGAGTTCCGGGAGGGTTCGTCCAGCAAGTTTTGGGAGGTCGCGCTGGACGACGCGACGATAACGACGCGGTGGGGCAAGATCGGCACGGACGGCCAGGAGAAGGCGAAGGCGTTCCCCAGTGAAGAGAAGGCGAAGGCCGAGTACGATAAGCTCGTCGCGGAGAAGACGGGCAAGGGCTACGTCGAGACGTGAGACATAGAAACTAAGAGTGGTGGATTCCTGTATATAGCCGCCGGCTTGCCGGCGGGGTTCTGGGATCGCAAAACCCCGCCGGCAAGCCGGCGGCTATATAAAGACGCCGTCGCTGTCACCGCTTGACCGCCAACCATCGCGGAGGGCCGCCGTGGCCCGGCTTCACCTCACCCGCAAGGCCGCCCTCGACTGGATCGGGTCGCGCGAGTTCGGGCGCGGCGAGGAGTACGCGGACCGCGGCGACGTGTCGCGGATGCTCGTGCAGGGCGACCGCCTCAAGGCCCACGTCCAGGGGACGTCCGACCGGCCGTACCGCGTCGAGATCACGATCCGTAAGGACGCCGTCGCCGCGGCCGATTGCTCCTGCCCCGTCGGCGAGGGCGGGCGGTGCAAGCACGTCGGCGCGGTGCTCGCCCACTTCCTGAGCGAGCCGGACGGGTTCGCGGAAATCGAACCCCTCGACACTGAGTTGAACAAGCGCGAGAAGGCAGAGCTGGTCGCCCTCATCAAGATCATGGTGAAGCAGTCGCCGGACCTGGAAAGCCTGCTGTCGCAGCCCGTGCCCGGCGGGAAGCGGAAGCAGCCGGCCGACCCGAAGGTCTACCGCCGCCGCGCCCTCCAGTTGTTCCGTGAGATCGACCCGTATGCCGAGTTCGGGCACGAGCCATTCGTTGACGGGCTGGACGCGCTCGCTGAACTCGGCGAACAGTTCGAGCAGGCCGGCGACGCCGAACAGGCGCGGGCCGTGTTCGAGGGCGTGGCCGGGGCGATGACGGAGGACGCCGCGGAGGCGCTCGACGGGTACGGCTTCGCCGTCGTGGACCGGGTGTGCGGCGGACTGATCCGGACGCTGGCGGCCGGGCCGAAGAAGGACGCGGCCCGCCGCGAGGCGACGCTGAAGTCGATCCTCGGCCTGTTCGTGCTGTCGGCCGGAGACGAACTGCTCGACCACATCTTGCCCGCGATCTCATCGACGGAACGCCGGACCCTCGCCGGGTGGACGCGGCAACTGATCCGGGCGAACGGCCGCGCGGCGTTCGCGGACTACCGCAACCGGCGGCTCGGGGTGCTGCTCCTCCGCATCGACGCGGACGCGAGCGACGATGAGACGTACCTCGCCGTCTGCCACGACGCGGGGATGAGCGCGGAGTACCTGGCCCGCTTGTTGAAACTGCGCCGCGCGAAGGATGCGGTGGCGTTCGTCGAGTCGCGGCACGGGTCGCACGAATTCTTCCCCCTCTGCGACGCGCTCGTCGCGGCCGGCCACGGCGACGCCACCGACCGGCTGGTCAGGAGCCAACGGGACTGGGCGAAGGACTTATCGTCCGTCCGGTGGCTGCGGGACCGGGCCGCGGCGCGGCGGGACGCGGTCGAAACGCTTCGACTGGCCGAGACAGAGTTCCGCCTGTCGCCGACGGTCGAGGGGTTCCGCGACGTGGAATCGCAAACGCCGCGCGAGGCGTGGCCGCAGAAGCGGGAGCAGCTGTTGGCGTGGCTGGTGAAGGAGAAGCGGGACTACCTGTTCGTCCCGATCTGGCTCGGCGACGGCGAGGTCCGCAAGGCGCTGGATTACGTCGCGCAGCCGCGGGCCGAGCGGGTCGTGTTGGACGTGGCGCGGGCGGCGGAAAAGGAGTTCCCGGCCGAGGCCGCCGCCCGATACCACCGGGCGGGCGTCAGCCGGATCGCGGAGCGGAACCGCGCGGCGTACCAGGAAGCGTGCCGGTCGTTCGGCCGCGAGGCGGCGCTCCGCGAGAAACTCGGCGAGGCCGCGGCGTTCCGGCAGTCGATGCTCGATTTGACCGAGAGGAACAAGTCGCTGAGGGCGTTGACCGACGAGATGCGGAAGGCGCGGTTGAAATAGCCGCCGGCTTGCCGGCGGGGTTTTGGGTGTCGCAAGAACCCCGCCGGCAAGCCGGCGGCTATGTATCTACTTCTCCCGCCGTGTGGACCACTCGGTCAGCTTCTCCAGGATCGTCCGGCACTCGCCCGTCGGCAGGCATTCTAACTCCGCCCGCGCCCGTCTCGCGTGGTCGTCGGCCACCTTCCGGGCGTACTCGATCGACCCCGTCTTCTCCAGCGCCGGGCGAACGTCGCCGTTCCCGCGGATCGTCGCCCGCAGGTCGTCCGCGGCCGCGGCCGGCAGCTTCGACAGGCAGTGGATCAGCGGCAGCGTCAGCTTCTGCTGCTCGATGTCCGTGCCGAGCGTCTTGCCGGCCTTCGCCTCTTGGCCGGTCAGGTCGAGCAGGTCGTCCGCGATCTGGAACGCCACGCCCAGGCAACGGCCGAACGCCGCGAGCTTGTCCGCCACGTACTCGGACGCGCCGGCGTGGATCGCCCCCAGCCGGCCGCACGCCTCCGTCAGTGCCGCCGTCTTGCCGTCGATGATCGCGAAGTAGTCGGCCTCCGACAGGTGCAGGTTGCCCTTCTCCGTGACCTGCCGCAGCTCGCCGGCGCAGACGCGGTTCGTCGCCTCGCCGATCAGCTCGCACGCCCGGCGGTCCACCCGGCTCGTCAGGTGGAAGGCGTGCGTGAACAGCATGTCGCCGAGCAGGATGCTGATCTTGTTCCCCCACTCGGCGTTCACCGTCTTCACGTGGCGGCGGACCTCGGCCTCGTCCAGCACGTCGTCGTGAACGAGCGTCGCCGTGTGGATCATCTCGACGGCCGCGGCCAGCGTGTGGTGGTTCGGCGACACGCCGCCGCACGCCTTCGCCGTCAACAGCATGAGCGCCGGGCGGAGCCGCTTGCCGCGGTAGTGCTTCAGGTGCTCGATCAGCGACGCGAACGGCGTGCGGTACGCGGCCAGCGTGGCCGTGAAGATGTCCTCGGCCGCGGCCAGGTCGGCCAGGATCGGGGCGAACGGAACGGGCGGCCGGGCCGTCGGCTTGCCGGCGAGTGCGGTCGTCATGGGGAACCCCGCTACGGTCGAGCCGCGTCCCGTCGGAAGTCGCCGGACCGTCCGCCCGACTTCGCCTCCAACCGGACCCGCTCGATGGTCATCCCGCGATCCACGGCCTTGCACATGTCGTAGATCGTCAGGGCTGCCCCTGTAACCGCAGTCAGGGCCTCCATTTCAACACCGGTTCGGCCGAAAACCCGGACCGTGGCCTCGATCGCCACCAGGTCCGGGTCGGCCGGGAAGGAAAATTCGACCGCCACGGAGGTGATCGGGAGCGGGTGGCAAAGGGGGATTAGCTCGCTGGCTTTCTTCGCGGCCATGATGCCGGCGATGCGGGCGACGGCCAGTACGTCCCCCTTCTTGGAGGCCGTACCGTCCTGGATTCGCGCGCGGGTCTCGGGGGCCATCCGGACCAGGCCGGACGCGACCGCGACCCGCTCGGTTTCCGGCTTCGCGGCCACGTCCACCATCCGGGCCGCGCCGGCCGGGTCGAAGTGCGTCAGCCGGTCGTCAGCCACGGGCGGCCTCGGCCACGTCGGCGGTGACGCGGTGCTGGTGGACGACGTAGTTCCGGCGGTCGTCGTACATGGCGAGGATCATGTCGAGTAGCAGCCGGTCCTCGGCCGTGAACCACGTGGACCGGTCCTCGGCGGGGAACTCGTCGCGGACGACGGCCCAGGCCGCGCTGAGCTTCTCGCATACGGCGAGCGGGACGGCGGACAAGAGGCGGGCGACGGAGTCGGGCGAGGACGGGCTGGGGGTGAACACCAACCCCTCGACGGTGGCACGGACCTGCACGAGCAGGTCCCGCAGCTGTTCGACGGGGCTGGCTAGGTCCGAGAGCGTGTCCCGCGTGTCTGACGACATCCGTGAAGCCTCCGGGGGAGGAGTGCGAGAATCGCGGCCGGGCATCCGGTGTCCGGTCGTATCGATCACAGGCTACGGTACCAACCGTGCCGTCGGACGGGAAGATGATGGTCCGAATGATTCCGGGAGCAGTGTCGGGGACTCCGGCACAGGCGGGAGAACCCGTCAATCCGGCGTCTTGACCGAAATCGGCATGTTCCGCAGCGCCCGGTACGTCGCCCCGAGCAAGTCCTTCGGGCGGTACGGCTTCGTCAGGAGGCCCAGCGTGCCCTCGACCTCGGACAGGTCTTCCGTCGAGTACCCGCTGGACAACAGGACGCGGGCGGTCGGCTCTTGCGTGATGATCTGCTCGAAGGCGTCCCGGCCGGACAGCCGCGGCATGGTCACGTCCAGGATGACGAGGTCGATCGCCTCCCGCTCCTGGGTAAACACTTCGACGGCCTCGACGCCGTCGGTCGCCTCCAGGACGCGGTAGCCGTTCGACTCCAGGATCGTCCGCCCGAGGACGCGGATCATCTCCTCGTCGTCCACGAGCAGGATTGTCGCGGCGGCCGCCTGCTCCGGCGGCGGCGTACTCACGTCGCACGTCGGCGACAGCCCGAACCGCGGCTGCGGCGGGGCCGGGCACCGTTGCACGAGCGGCAGGTACAGGTCGAACCGGCTGCCGGCCCCCAGTTGCGTCTCGCACGTCACCCACCCGCCGTGCTGCTTCAGGATGCCGTGGACCATCGGCAGCCCCAGCCCGGTCCCGCGGCCGACGCCCTTCGTCGTGAAGAAGGGTTCAAAGATCCGCTCCTTCACCGTCTCGTCCATGCCGGACCCGGTGTCGCTGACGGACAGCCGCAGGTACGTCCCGGCCCCGGCCCCGGCGTGGCGGGCCGACTGCTCGTCGGTGACGGCGACGTGGTCGGCCGCGAGCGTCAGTTGCCCGCCGTGCGGCATCACGTCGCGGGCGTTCAGACACAGGTTGAACAGCGCCTGGTTGACGAGCGTGGCGTCCACCGCGACCGGCTCGTCGGTCCGCACGTCGGTGCGGATTTCGATCCGCGGGTCGATCGTCCGCCGCAGGATGTCCACCACCTCGCCGATCATCGCCGCCGGCGTGACGGACGAGATCATCAGCTGGTTCCGGCGGGCGTACCCGAGCAGCTTGCGGGTCAGGTCGGCGGCCCGGCTGGCCGCGAGTTCGACCGTCCGCAAGAGCGGCTTCGCCGCGTGGTCGTCCGGCAACTGGACGAGCCCGAGGTTGCCGAGGACGGCCGTGAGCAGGTTGTTGAAGTCGTGGGCCACGCCGCCGGCGAGCTGGCCGAGCGCCTCCATCTTCTGGGCCTGCCGGAGTTGCTCCTCCAGCGTCATCCGGGTACTCACGTCCACGGACACGCCGAGGCCGGCCTGGTACTCGCCGTTCGGCCCCCGGACGGCGGCGAACGACAACTCCGTCCAGGTGATCGACCCGTCCGGCCGGATGTACCGCTTGCGGAACTGGTACGTCTCCAACCGGCCGTCCAGCACGGCCGCGGTGAAGTCGTCCTGGGCGGCCGTGTCCTCCGGGTGGGTGAACTCGCCCGGCTTGTGCCCGATGATCTCGTCCATCGACCGCCCGAGCAGCGCGGCGAACGCCGGGTTGCACGACGAGAACCGCCCCTCCGCGTCCGTCAGCGACACGCCGGCCGGCGCGACCTCGAAGATCTCCCGGAACTTCGCCTCGCTCGCCTGTAGGGCTTCCTCGGCCTTCTTCCGGTCCGTGATGTCCCGCTGGATCATCACGAAGTGCGTGCATTCCTTCTCGACGTTCACCACCGGCACGATGCTGATGCTGACCCAGATGCCGACGCCGTCCCGCCGGTAGTTGAGGAGTTCGCAGTTGAACGGCTGGCGGGTGTCGAGGGCGACGCGGAGATGGTCGAGCGTGGCCGCGTCCGTCTTCTCCCCGCGGAGGAAGTGCAACGACCGGCCGAGGACTTCCGCCGCCGCGTACCCGGTCATCTGGGTGAACGCGCTGTTCACGTACAGCACGCCGCGGCCGCGGGTCGGGTGTTGCGTGCCCTCCAGCACGATGACCGCGTCGCGGGCGTGAACGACGGCCGACTCCAAGAGGTGCAGTCGGATTTGCTTGTCCGTCAACTCGCGGGCGAGCCGCTCGAACTCGTCCCGCTGCCGGCCGAGTTCGTCCGCCTGGTCCGCGATTTCGAGCGATTGCAGCGACAGCCGGGAGTTCACGTCGCTCAGCCGCTCGGCGTGCTTCTGGGCGGACACCATCAGCGCCTCCCGCTCCCGCTCGCGGACGGCGTAGTCCTTCGCCACGGCCGCGATCACGAGGTGGAACACGAGGACGACGCTCAGCCCGGCCAGCCAGAGGTGTTGCTCGAGCGGGCCGGCGGTGAGCGGGACGACCGGCGCGAACGTCCCGCGGGCGGCCGCCCCGAGGGTGAAGATGCCGCCGATCACGATGAAGAAGCTGGCCATGCCGCGGACGTAGAACCGGAACGCGATCCAGTTCCCGAACCCGAGGATGACGGCGAGCATCGGCATGGGCAGGTTCAGCGGGTGCGGGTTCGCGCCGCCGAACCACGCCCACGTCAGCCCGCCGACGACGACGGCCAACACCAGCGCCTCGCCGACCCGGTGGCGGTCGCGGGCGTCGAGCCATGCCCCGCGGAGCCACACGACGGCGGCCGGGGCCATGAGCAGGCCGGTCATCCACTCGAGCGCCGCCGCGCCGACCGCGGCGTGCAGCGGGGCCTGCCCCAGCAGCGTCGCGGTGAGGGCGGCGGCGACGCCGCGGACGGCGGCCGCCAGCGCCGCCACGATCACGAAGCTGAGCACGTGCCGCGGGTTGTCCAGGAGCGGCGAGAACGGCAGCCCGTGGCGGCAGCCCCACGCGACGACGGCGGTTTCGAGCACGGCGGTCAGCCCGCCGACGCCGGCCTCGGCCGACCCGCCGAGCGCCACCCACGCCGCGAGCGATCCGGCGGCCACGGCCCCCACCCCGAGGAAGCCGAGCAGCAGCCCGGCCACGAGCGGCAGGCCGAGCGCCCCCGCGAGTAGCCACGCCGGGCCGAGGGTAATCGGGAACTGGGACTGGATCAGCGGGAGGGCCAGCGCAGCGGCGGCTAGGGCCGTGAACTCGGCGAGCGAACGAGTCAGGTTGGACCGATTAAAAGACATTGACTAGCGCGGCGGTCGCGTCCGTCCGTGGTCGGGCTGGGCGAGGGGGTTCACCGCCGGGCGTGACGATTACCGACCTCGGCTCAACCATAGAATGCAATCGGCATCGAAGTTCCGTCGTCGCGGGCGTGGACAAAAGTTTTTTCCCGCACCAGAACGTTCTGTTCGGATCGCACAGAAGTTCTCGTTGTCCGCCATTCCCTTCAGCGGTACTACCGACAAGAACACTCGCCGGATTCCCAAAAAAACCAGGTCACATGGGCTACCGGACGCTCGCGGAAACCGTCGCCGACCTCGCCCGCACGGGGCAGCTCGTCCGCGTCGATCACGAGGTCGATCCGAACCTGGAGGCAGCCGAAATTCAGCGGCGGGTCTACGCGAAACGCGGCCCGGCCATCTTACTCTCGCGGTTGAAGGGAACCCCTTTCCCGGCCGTCGCGAACCTGTTCGGAACACTCGAACGCACCCGTTTTCTCTTCCGCCGCGAAATTCCAGATGTCCGCAAACTCGTCGAACTGAAATCCGACCCCGACCGCGCCCGCAAACGGCCGTGGCACTACTGGAACGTACCGCTCTTACTCGCGCGGATGCGGCCGCGGTTCCGGCGGACCGGGCCGATCCTGCGGCACACGACGAGCCTCGCGAACCTCCCGCAGATCAAGTGCTGGCCGCAGGACGGCGGCGCGTTCGTGACGCTGCCGGCGGTCTACACCGAACATCCGGATCGTCCCGGTTGGGCGAAGTCGAACGTCGGCATGTACCGCGTTCAACTCGGCGGCAACGAGTATCTGCCGACCGAGTGCGGGCTGCACTACCAAATCCACCGGGGGATCGGGTCCCATCACGCGGCAGCCGTGCGGCGCGGCGAGAAGCTGCGGGTGAACGTGATCGTCGGCGGGCCGCCGGCGCTGCCGGTGTCGGCCGTGATGCCGCTGCCGGAGGGGCTGCCGGAACTCGCGTTCGCCGGCGTCCTCGGCGGCCGCCGGGTGGACCTCGTCCCGGCGGCGAACGGCCTGCCGATGCCGGCGGAGGCCGACTTCGTGATCTCCGGGTTCATCGACCCGACGCGGACGAAGCCGGAAGGCCCGTTCGGCGACCACCTCGGCTACTACAGCCTGACCCACGACTTCCCGGTGATGACGGTCGAGACCGTCTACCATCGGCCCGGCGCGATCTGGCCGTTCACGGTCGTCGGCCGGCCGCCGCAGGAGGACACGAGCTTCGGCGAGTTCATCCACGAGCTGACCGGCCCCGCGATCCCATCCGTGCTGCCCGGCGTCCACGCCGTCCACGCCGTCGATGCCGCTGGCGTCCACCCGCTGCTGCTTGCGATTGGAAGCGAGCGGTACGTCCCCTACGCGAAGGAACGCAAGCCGCAGGAGCTGCTCACGCTCGCGAACGCCATCCTCGGCCAGGGGCAGCTCTCGCTGGCGAAGTACCTGCTCATCGTCGCGAAGGAAGACGCACCCGAGCTAGACATTCACGACATCCCCGCGTTCCTCCGCCACCTGTTGGAGCGAGTGAACTGGGCCGAGGACTTGCACTTTCAAACGCGGACGACGATCGACACGCTCGACTACTCGGCCGGCATGGGGCTGAACGCCGGGTCGAAACTGGTGATCGCCGCCGCCGGGCCGAAGCGGCGCACGCTGGGGAGGAGCCTTCCTGCGAATTTCGACCTGCCCACCGGGTTCGGCGAACCCGGCGTCGCGCTGCCCGGCGTCCTCGCGATCAGCGGCCCGAAGCACACCGGGACGGACGCGGAGTACGAGCCGCGGCTCGTCGAACTCTGCGATTGGTTCGGCGACCGGCCGGAAATGGTCGCCGACTTCCCCCTGATCGTTCTTGTCGATTCTGCTCCGTTCGTGACGCAATCGCCGAATAACTTCCTGTGGGTGACGTTCACCCGGTCGAACCCGGCGGCCGACGTGCTCGGCGTGCGGCGGTTCGTGCGGCAGAAACACTTCGGCTGCGGCGGCCCGCTCGTCATCGACGCGCGGCTGAAGCCGCACATGGCCCCGCCGCTGGAGGAAGACCCGGCGGTGACCCGCCGCGTCAACGAACTGGCGGCGCGCGGCGGGCCGCTCTACGGGGTGATTGACTGAACGGGTTCGGGTTTGCAATAATCCAAACCTCCAACATGGCATCTTCTCGTGAGGTTCGCGTTCTGCGACGGAGGGCCAGCAGGTGGGGAACGAGCGGCATCATGTTCAAGCCTTCGCGGTCATCCGCATCGACGACGGGCCGCTCGACCACCCGTCGAGCGGTCACGAGGTCATGCTCGGGGGCGATATGGTCCCCGCCCCTGGGCCGTCGAACGTGCGGGTCAAAGAGGTCGTAACCACCGCGGAGGAGGCCCGCTTAGAGGTCGTCCGACTCAGCGCGCTCAACGCCGGGACGGGCTGCCGTTACTACTGGCAAGCCACTCACGTTTTCCTGGACGGCGGCTCTCACGGGTCGGCGGGGCGGGCCGCGAAGGCGGGTCCAGACGCCCAACCAGGCGATGCGGCAGGCGGCGGGTAGGTTTTTCGGCAACCGTTCCAACGTCGCAACGTCACTGACTCCCCTTCCCACCGGCTCAACTCCCGGCTATAGCCGGTTCCGACACCCATCCGAACGAGCGTCGCCCATGACGATTCGCTGGCCCGCGACCGCGCTCGGCGTCCTGGTCCTGACCCTCGCCGGGGTCGGACAGGAACCCACCCCCGAACCGCCTGTCGGACCGCCGGTGTATGCCGCCGACGGCTTGCTGCCGACGGACAAGCCCCACGCCTGCGGCAACTGGCACACGGACATCGTCTTCGGCCTGCCGATCGCCCTGCGGGCGCAGCGGCGCGTCGGCGACCGCGACCTGTGGGTCGAGGGCGGCCTCGCGCTGTACACAATCGTGCCGAGCGTATTCGTCGGCGCGCGGCTCGACGGCAGCCTGTACCAGGGCAAGCGGAACACGTTCTACGTGCGGCCGGGCCTCGACTTCTACTACAGCCCGATCCACAGCTCCGGCGGGTTCCTGTTCGGGCGGATCAACGGCATCTACGCCGTCACCGCGGACGCCGACCTGACGTGGCGGCGGAAGTGGACCGACGGGCTGCACGGCCACTTCGGGCTGAAGGCCGGCCTCGGCGTCGGGACGGCCGGCTACGGGGCCTTCCCGCTCCCCGTCCTCGGCCTGACTTGCGGCTTCCAATACTAAGTCGGCTGGTCAAGCTCCCGCCTATGGTCTATCCTCCGCGTCTTGCCGCCCGGAGGTCGGCCGTCGATGTCGCACACCCGCCTTGCGCACTACTTGCTGCTCACGCTCGTCATGGCCGCCGTCACGCTGCCGAACCTCGGCCGGCCGTCGCTGTGGGACGTGGACGAGGGCGTCAACGCCGGCTGCACCCGCGAGATGATGGAGAGCGGCACGTGGGTCGTGCCGACGTTCAACGGCGAGCTGCGGACCGCGAAGCCGGTCATGCTCTACTGGATCCAGCGGGCGTCGTTCAACGTTTTCGGAATCAACGAGTGGGCCGCCCGGTTCCCGGCCGTGCTGCTCGGCCTCGGCACGGTGCTGCTCGCGTATGAACTCGCCCGCCGCATGTTCGACGCGGAGACGGGGTTGCTCGGCGGCGTCATCCTGGCGACGGCCATCGAGTTCTGCAAGCTGTCGCACGCGGCCACGCCGGACGCGCCGCTCATCTTCTTCATCACGCTGACGCTCTACCTCTTCTGGGTCGGCCACGAAAACGGCGGGCGGGCGTGGTTCTATACGGCCGCCGTCGCGAGCGGCCTCGCCACGCTCACGAAGGGGCCGGTCGGTCTCGCGATGCCGGGGCTGATTGTCTTCCTCTACTTCCTGTGGAACCGCGAGTTGAAGCGGTTCCTCGACTGGCGGCTCGTGCGCGGCGTGCTGCTGTGGCTGCTCGTCGCGGCCCCGTGGTACGGCCTCGTCATCGCCGAGACGCGCGGAGCGTACCTGGCGTTCTTCAAGAACGAGAACGCCGGCCGGTTCCTGAACGCAATGGAGGGCCACCGCGGGCCAATCGTCTATTACCTCGGCGCGCTGTTCGCGTTCTTCGCCCCGTGGTGCGCGTTCCTCGGCGGGGCCGTCTGGTTCGCGGTGAAGGGGGCCACACCGCGGACGCCGTCGAGCGCCGGCGGCGTGCCGATGGCCGACGCGCGGGCGTACCGGTTCCTGCTCTGTTGGGCCGGGGCGTACCTCGCGTTCTTCTCGTTCGCCGCGACGAAACTGCCGAACTACATCGCCCCGCTGTACCCGGCCGTCGCGGTCCTGACGGCCCGGTTCCTCGTCCGCTGGCGGACCGGCGACCTCACGCTGCCGCGGTGGGTGATGCCCGCCGCGACCGCCGGCGTGGCCGTCGTCGGTGTCGTGGTGGTCGTCGGCCTGCTCATCGGTGGCGGGGCGATTGCCTTGAGCATGAAGAACCAGCGGGTCATGCCCGGCCTCACGGCGTGGTCTCCGCTCGGCGGCATCCTCCTCGTCGCGGCCGCCGGCATGGCGTGGTTCCTGGCGAAGGACCAGCGGATGAACTTCGTGCGAACCGTGACAGTGGCGACGGTGCTGTTCATCGGCTCGTTGGCCGCGTTCGTGGTCGGCGAGGTGGACGCGTTCAAGGCCCCGAAGTCGCTCGTCAAGGAGAGCGGCACGCGGCAGCCGGACCGCGAGATTCGGCTCGCGAGCCTCGACTACACCCAGCCAAGCGTGACGTACTACGCGGAGCGCAAGGTCGAGCGACTGCCGGACGCGGCCGCGGCGACGACGTTCCTGGCGATGCCACTGCCCGCGTACCTATTCGTGCCCGCGACGGTGTGGGACGAGCAACTCGCGGCGAAAGTGAACGCCCGCGTCGTCGCCCGCCGGTTCGACTTCTACCGCAACGGCGACGTGCTCGTCGTGACGAACCAGTGAGGACACGCCATGGAAATTGCGATCACCGGCGCAGCCGGGTTCATCGGGTCGAACCTCGCTCATCGACTGAATTCCGAGCACGCGTTGTTGCTCGTCGATCTCACGTCGCCACCCTGCCATGTGTCGAACTGGGCGGGGCTGAAGTTGGGGCCGGCGTGTCATCGCGATGAGTTCCTGGCACACCTGGAAGCCGAGCGGTGGATGCCCGAAGTCATCTTCCACCTCGGCGCGTGTAGTTCGACGACAGAAACCAACTGGGACTACCTCCGCGCGAACAACCTCGAGTACACGCAGCGACTCTGGGACTGGTGCGTGAAGCACGAGCGGCCGTTCATCTACGCCTCCAGCGCCGCGACCTACGGCGACGGGGCTAAAGGGTTCGACGACCGCACGCCGCCGACGGAGTTGACCCCGCTGAACCTCTACGGCAAGAGCAAGAACGACTTCGACATTTGGGCACTGCAACAGAAGCGGACGCCGCCGCGGTGGGCCGGGCTGAAGTTCTTCAACGTCTACGGCCCCCGCGAGTCGCACAAGGGGCGGATGGCGAGCGTCGCGTTCCAGACGTACAAGCAGATCCGCGCCACCGGCGGGATGAAGCTGTTCCGCTCGACCGACCCGCGGTTCGCCGACGGCGGCCAACTCCGCGACTTCGTGTTCGTCGAGGACTGCGTCCAGCACATGCTCTGGTTGTGGAAGAACCCGCACCCCGGCGGCGTCTACAACAGCGGGACCGGGACCGCCCGCTCGTTCTTCGACCTCGCGACGGCCGTGTTCGTCGCCCTCGGCCGGGAGCCGAACGTCTCGTTCATCGACATGCCGGGCGACCTCGCGAAGCAGTACCAAAACTTCACGCAGGCGGAGATGTCAAAGCTGCAAAGCGTCGGCTGCAAGGTTCCTTCCACAACTTTGGAAGACGGCGTGCGGAAGTATGTGCGGTGGCTGGAAGAATTCACGTCCTGAGCCGAAACCGTGACCTAAACTTGGCGTGCCCCACCCGTTCCGGACGCGGCCGCCATGCGCCACCCGATGCTCGACCCGTTCCGCGGCCTCGCGGCCCTGTGGGTGTTCGGCCACCACCTCGCCTACCTGTCCGCCGGGGCGGACGGCCCCGCCGCGCCACACCTCGTCCTGATGGGCTACTACGGCGCGCCGATGTTCTTCGTCATCTCCGGGTACTGCCTCACGGCCGCGGCCCGGCGGTCGATTCAAACGCGACAGTCGCCCCTGAAATTCTTGCTCCGCCGCGCGGCCCGCATCTACCCGCCGTTCTGGGCCGCGCTCTTGGTGGCCGTAGCCGTGTACGGGTTCGGGCCGGCGCACTGGTCGCGGTTCGTCACCGACCACTGGCGGGCACTCACGGCCACCGACTGGCTCGGCATCGGCCTTCTGACTCACGGATTCCGGCCGACGGGCGAACTGCCGTGGGAGAAATTCGGGGCGGTGAACATCGCGTTCTGGACGCTGGCGATCGAGGTGCAGTTCTACGCGGTCGTCGGCCTCGCCGCGGCGGTCGGCCGGTGGTTCTATCCCGCGGTGGCGGGGCTCACGGTCGTCTCCGGCGCGTTTCTCTTCGACACCACGGCATACGTCGGTGGGTGGTTCCTCCCGCACTGGCCGTTCTTCGCCCTCGGCGTCGGCGTGTTCGCGCTGTTGGAACGAAACGGCCCGCCGACCGGAACGCCGGCGGCCGTCCGCGTGATCGTCGCGGCGTTGGCGGCCGTCGCGATGGGCGTCGGCCTTTCCGCCGGCCCGACGCTGCCCGACGGCGGGCCGCGAATGGTCGCGGCCGAGTTCCTGTTCGCCGTCGGGTTCGCGCTCGTCGTCTGGCTGACACAAGCCGTCCCCGCCGCCCGCACGCTACGGCCGTTCACGTTCCTCGGCAGAATTTCGTATTCCGTCTACTTGCTTCACGTCCCGTTGTTGATGATCGGCATGGACTGGGCCGCCCGCGTCGCGCCGGTCGGGTCGGTCGTCAACTCGCTGCTCGTCGTCGTCGGTGTCTGCACCGTCAGCGTGCCGTTCCACTACCTCGTGGAACGACCGTTCCTGTCGGACCGGCCGAAGCGTCCCGCCGGGGAAAGCGGGAATCCCGCACTTGCGGATTCGCCGGCCGTTCCTATCACTCAAGCATCCCGACAGGTTCTCGCGACGGGCGCTCGCCCCGCGGGATGAAAAGGGAAGCCGGTGTGAATCCGGCGCAGGGCCGCTGCTGTATTCGGCGAGGGGTCCGGGCCACCTGCCACTGCGGAGAAGTCCGCGGGAAGGCCGCCCGACCCCGCTCGTAGCCGTAAGCCAGAAGACCTGCCTGTCGTGGCGTCGTTCGGGGCCTCGGTTCCAGGCCGCCGCGCAGGACTTCCAACTCGTCGGCGCGTGCCGACGGACTGCCGCCGCCGGACCGTAGACGCCCCGCCTCATGCCCGTCCCGGCAGAAAGGCCAGTCCGTGCGTTCCAACCTTTCACATCCCACCACGCAATCTTCGGCTCGCGAGTCTTGTTCCCTCCCCCCTCGGGGGGGAGGGTTGGGGAGGGGGGTAGACCTCCCTCCCGATATGAGGATCGCGTCCGCGGCGGGAAGCTCGGGGGGGGGGGGGGGGGGGGGGGCCCCCCCCCCCGCCCCCCCCCCCCCCCGCCGGCCCCCCCCCCCCCCCCCCCCCCCCGCCCACCCCCCCCCCCCCCCCGCCCCGCCGACCCCCCGGCGGGGCCGGGGCCGCCCGGCGGGGCGGGGGGGGGGGGGGCGGGGCCCCCCCCCCCCCCCCCAGACCTCCCTCCCGATATGAGGATCGCGTCCGCGGCGGGAAGCTCACCCCCCTCCCTAGCCCTCCCCCCCAAGGGGGGAGGGAACAAGAGGAAAGCCTTCACCCTCATCGAGCTGCTCGTCGTCATCGCGATCATCGCGATCCTGATGGGGTTGCTCCTCCCCGCCGTGCAAAAGGTCCGCGAGGCCGCCGCCCGGATTCAGGGGCAGAACAACCTCCGGCAGCTCGTCCTCGCGGCCATGAACTACGAGGGGGCGTTCCAGAAGCTCCCGCCGCACACCGACACCAAGGTGTTCTGGCCGAACGGCAAGTACTGGTTCGGCAGCACCGTCAGCAACACGAGTTCGCCGTTCAACGTGCTCACCATCGACCCGCAGAACGGCATCCTCACGAGCTACTACGAGAACAACACGAAGGTGACGAAGTGCCCGAAGTTCGAGGTCTACCCGATCACGCCGGTCTACAACGGCCTGACCGCCGGGTACGCGTACAACCGGCACGTCGCGGACCAGAAGATTCTGCGGTTCGCCACGTCCAGCACGTTCATGTTCACGGAGACGGTGCTGCTGAAGTCGAACGGGACGCTGGAGGAGCCGTTCGGCGGGTACTTCGGGTCGCCGCACCTGCTCGTCCCGCCGACGGCGTTCACCGCACCGGGGCAGACATTCGCGATCACGCCGTTCGGCTTGACGGCGGCGCACTTCCGGTACGCGGGCCGGGTCGCGAACGTGGCGTTCGTGGACGGCCACACGGAAACCCGCACGCCGGTAGACAAGCCGAGCGTCGCCCCGTTCGACCAGGCGACGTGGAACGCCGCCCGCGACAAGTTCCAGCTAGGCTTCCTAGCCGACAACACGATCCCCTACTCGGGTGAGTAGAGAATCAGCCACAGATGAACACAGAGAACACGGATAAGACAAAAAATCATGATGTGGTTCTGATCCGTGTTCTCTGTGTTCATCTGTGGCCGTTCTTTCCCTTTACAATGCCGGGATGACCGAGCGCGAGTTCGCCGTTGATGTCGTTCGCAAGCTGCAAGCCGCCGGGTTCCGCGCGCTGTGGGCCGGCGGGTGCGTCCGCGACGAACTCCTCGGACTCGTGCCGCAGGATTACGACGTGGCGTCCGACGCGACGCCGGAGCAGGTCAAGAAGCTGTTCCGCCGATGCGTCGAGGTCGGGGCCGCGTTCGGCGTGATCGAGGTCCTCGGCCCCCGCGGGGCCGACGGCGAGTGGCTGAAGGTGCAAGTCGCGACGTTCCGCAACGACGGCAACTACTCCGACGGCCGACGGCCGGACACGGTGACGTTCAGTTCGCCGGAAGAGGACGCGCAGCGGCGGGACTTCACAATCAACGGCATCTTCTTCGACCCCGTCGCGGGACAGGTCATCGACTACGTCGGCGGGCAGGCCGACCTTGCGGCGAAGGTACTGCGAGCGATCGGCGACCCGGTCGCGCGGTTCACGGAGGACAAGCTCCGCGTCCTACGGGCCGTGCGGATGGCGATGCGGTTTGAACTGAGCATCGACCCGGCGACGTTGGACGCGGCCCGGCGGATGGCCCCTCAAATCCGCGTCGTGAGCGCCGAGCGGATCGCAGAGGAGCTGCGAAAGTTGTTCGCTCACAAGCACCGCGCCCGCGGGGCGAAGTTGCTCCGCGAGTTCGAGTTGCTGCCGCCGATCCTGCCGGAGGTGACATCGCCGGACGTGCCGTTGTTGGCCGCGCTGCCGGACAAGGCGAGCTTTGAACTCGCGTTCGCGGCGTTCCTTCTCCCCGTGGGAAAGAAGGCGGCGGGCAACGTCGCGAAGCGGCTGAAGCTGTCGAACGAGGAGAAGGCCCGCATCGAGTGGCTGGTCGAGCATCACGCGGGCTTGCGGACCGCGGCGGTGTTAAAGCCGAGCCAGCGCCACCCGCTGCTGACGCACGCCGGCACCTTCGACCTGCTCGCGCTGCTGCGGGCACAAGGTTTCGTCGGTGACGCTGACTTCTGCGAGACGATCCTGCGCGAAACGCCGCGGGAGGTGCTCGACCCGCCGCCGCTGCTGACGGGGGACGACCTCGTCGCGATGGGCTGGAAGCCGGGGCCGAAGTTCAAGACCATGCTGGACGAGGTTCGCCGGATGCAACTCGACGGCGAACTGAAAACGCGCGACCAGGCGGTAACCTTCATGTCAACAAAGAACCCCTAAAGCCCACCCGTCGCTTCGACGGGTGGGACCGCCGCCACGATGTCCGCGACCGCCGCCATCGCCCCCACGCCCACGTCGCCGCACGCCAGCGCCTTCGACACCGGCGGGACCACCCGCAGCCCCTTGCACCGGTCGTTGATCACTGGCACGAGTTGGTCCTCGTCGAAGTGGCCGGGAATGTGCCCGCCGCCGAAGTCGGCCGCGACCGACCGCAGGTGGCGGCGGGTGAACGGGTGCTGCCACATGAGCGTGTTCATCGCCGGGGCGAGCACCACCGGCTTCGCCGGGTCCCACGCCCGCCACACGCACGTCAGGCAGTTGTCGCACAGGCCGACGGCCAGCTTCGCCAGCGTGTTCGCGTCCAGCGGCGCGAGCGCGAACACGTCCGCCCACTTCCGCAACTCGATGTGCTGAACCGCGTGCCCGCGGGCGTATCGCTCGCCCGGCCACTCGTCGGCGTCGCGCACCACCGGGCAGCCGACCGCGGCCGGGTCGAAGAAGTACGCCGCCGCGTCGGTCGCCACGACCTTGACCGCGTGCCCGGCGGCCGTCAGCGCGGCGACGAGTTCCGGCGTCTTCACCGCCGCGACCGACCCGGTGACGCCGAGGAGGACGTTACTCATCGTGCCAGCTACCTTGCCCCGTGCGGCGCATGTGTTCGATGACGAGCATCAACCGGTCCGGCAGTTCCCGCCGCGACACCTTCTCGTACCGGCCGTCCACCGGGCCGACGAGCGCCCAGTGCTGAAGGGATTCCATCGTGCTCGCGACCATGAGGTCGGCGTCGGATTGCTTCCGGGCGAACTCGGCCGCGCCGCGGAGTTCGCCGTCGCTGCGGGCGACTTCGACGGTGAACCGGACGAGCAACCCCTTGTACCCCCACTCGCGGAGGCGGTCGATCAGTCGCGGGGCGCGGACGAGCCGCACCCACAACTCCGGCTCGGACTGGTTGATCCGGTCGGCCGGTTGTTCGTGCAGTTTCGGCTTGCCGCGGGCCTCCCACTCCTTGTTCCGGGCGTTGAAGTACGTGCCGAGTTCCGGCGCGAACGTCCCGGCCACGAGGTAGTCCGTCGCCCCGGCCGCGTGGACGACGACGCCGACCTCCTTCGACTTGATCTGCTGCTGCACGAGGGCCGCGAGGTCGTCGAAGCTGCTGTAGATGATCGGCTGCATCCGCCGCTCGGACAGCCCGGCGTCGGCGGGGATGTCCGGCAGGTGGTCCGGGTTGGACGTGAGGAACGTGACCGTGTGCCCGCGGCCCCACGCGATGCGGGCGAGGGTCGCCCCGGTGCGGCCCGTGAAGATCGTGTTCACGCCCCGCACTCGGTCGATGGGCGATCGCGGGCTGCCGGCGGTGATGAGCAGGTTCATCGGGACGCGAACCACGGGTCGAGAGGCTGATGTGAATTGTACGCGGCGACAAAGTAGTAGGCACACTCCGTGTGCCGTCTCCTCGGTGTATCGGCAAGTTCGTGCAGGTCTCCGCGGCACTTAGGAGACGGCACACGGAGTGTGCCTACTACTATGGCCGTTGCCCGCGGACGGTCGCGGCCGGGAAGTCGGCCTTCGTGAGGTGGTCGGCCAGCGCCTGGTTCGGGTCGAGCAGCGCGTCGCGGAGCTTCGGCAGCAGTGGGTCCGGGTTCGACGTGGTCCGCAACTGTTGCACGTACTCCAACAGCACGTCGCGGGCCGGCGGGCTGCCGCGGAGCATGAGATGGACCCACGCCCACGCCTCGCGGTACTCCGGCTTCTCCATTTGGTTCACCTGTCCCAGCTTTTCCAGCCGCGCCAGATCGGGCTGGAACGGGCCGCGGCGGAGCACTTCCAGGTGCGACGGGTTCACGCCGTTGTGGTTCGGCGGCAGCTCGAAGAACCCGGCGAGGCCCTCGTCCAGCCAGAGCGGGACGCCCTTCAGGACGCTGTGCAGCGTCGCGTGTGTCAGCTCGTGCCGGAGGTCGGTGCGGAGGTTCTCGCTCATCCAGGTGAAGACGAGCAGGTCGTCCGCGGTCCCGGTGCGGGGTTCGGCGACGAAGTAGGCCCGGCGGTTCGGGAACTTCGGGTAGCGGGCCTTCAGGAAGGCGTCGTACTTGTCCTGCGCGTCGAACAGGAACACCTGGATCAGCGTGTCGCCGGGCGGCAGGTGGAGTTCGGTCTGAATCTGTTCCGGCAACTCGCCGAGTTCGCGGAAGAGGGCGTCGTTCTGGTCGAGCGGGGAGTCCGAGTAGAAGACGTACTGGCCGACGCGGAGCCAGTGCTTCGCCGGCCGCTTCGCCTGGGCGGCGGCCTTCTCCGCGTCCGGCGGGCCGGGCGGGAGTGCGCCGTTCTGCCGGAACGACTCGCAGCCGGAGACGGCGATGCCGAACCCGACGGCCGCCGCGAGGAGGGCGGCCGCGTTCCGCCGCTGGGCGGCGGGCTGTTCGGGCGTTGGCGTCATGCCGGCCGTCTCCTGAATCCTGGCAGCCAAGATGTATCGGTTCTGACGGCTGGCGAACTTCACCCCTTCCTTACGCCAGCGGCCGGCCGCTCCGCCGGTTCTTCGCCACCTTCGCCAACGTCTCCCGGCGGACGTCGTGCCACCACTCCTTCCACCCGGCCGAACCGTGCAACCCCCAGGCCATGTACGCCCGCAGAAAGCGCAGCTTGTCCGTTCGCGTCACGGCGGGATGGTTCAAGAAACTCGCGTTCAACCGGGCGAGGTTCTTTACGCAATCGCCGCGGCCGACCGGCTTCCCCGGCACGACGCCGACGAGGTCGATCAGCACCGGCACGGCGGGGTGGCCGCTCATCAGGATGTTGGGCGCTTTCAGGTCGCGGTGGGCGACCTGCTTCTCGTGCATTTTGCGAACGAGGCGGCCGAGCGAATCGGCCCATCCGCGAACTACGCGGTAGTCGTTGGGGCGAAGGGCGGCGACGGTGGCGGTGAGGTCGGTCGCGGCGGGGACCTTCTCCGTCAGCAGGTAACCCTCGGCCGGGCAGCCGAGGCGGTGGCGGTGCAGTACGACAAGCGGCCGCGCGGTCGGCAGGCCGCGGTCGAGCAGGTTGTGCCCGAACGTCCACGACCGCATCGCGGCGCTGCTGCGGAACAAGTTCTTGAGCAGGATCGTAGGCGACTTCACGCGGAACCGCTTGTAGATCGCGGTCGTGCCGTCCGGCAGCGGCAGCTCGATCACCGTGGAGCTGCGGGAGTCCTTTAGCACCTGGAACGCTGGGTCGCGGAACGGCGCGTCTGGGTCGGCGAGGAGCCGCTTCACGAACTCGGACGAGAGGTCGCGAACCGCATGGCCCGTCACGGAGCCGCCGCGCAGCTTCTGGAACTGGCGGTTGCTCTTTTGGTAGCGGTCGAGTCGGCCGTTCCAGAACCGGGCGTTCGACTCGGCCGTGCGGCGCTCCACCTCTACCGCCATGTTCGCGAGTTGCTTCGGACAACTCGGCAGCCGCGTGCGGTGGCCGACGTAGGCCCGCCAGAACGCGAGCCGGTCGGTCCGCGACACCCGCAGTTGGAACCAGCGGTTCAGCAGGACGAGGTTGTCGAGGCTCTCCTGCCACGTCAGCGCGGCCCCGAACCGGATCGCGTGCAGGTCGATGAGGGTGAACCGCGGGAAGCCGGCGTCGAACGAGACGAGCAGGTTGCCGGGGTGCGGGTCCGGGTGCGCGACGCCGAGGTCGTGCATCGTCGCGAGCAGCCGGCCGAGTTCCGTCGCGATCGTCCGCCGCACCGGGTCGGCGTGCGCTTCGAGGTACTCTTGCAGCGGCACGGCGTCCGTCTCGGCCCGCGACACGAACAGGCTCTCGCACGGCCAGTTGCGGTACCGCGACCCCCACGTCAACGGCTCGATGGTTTGGAGGCCGTACCGTCGGAGCGTGAGCGCGTTCTCGAATTCGAGTTGGGATTTCGAGCCGCGGAAGACTTCCCGCCACCACGCCCGGAACCCGTTCACCCGGCACCGCTTCACGATCACCACGCCGTCCGGCAGCGTGACGCGGTAGACCGTCCGCTGCGGCCCGGTCTTGATCGCAATCGCGGCCCCGTCGCGGACCCACGCGGAGAGGTCGGGGCCGTCGGGGAACAACTCGTCGCCGGCGGGAAGAACCTGCCAGTGGAACCCGCCGGCGGCGTGGGCGCGTGGCGTCTCGTCCCCGCGGGCGGGGCGGTGAATCAGGCCGACGACTTGTAGCACGCCGCTCAGCATCCCATCCCGATCCTCAACTGGCCTGTCTCACAGGCACGGTCAGCCGATGCAAGGCATCGATCCACTTTTTCGCGCCCGCGGCCACGGTGTACGCGGCCGCGACCTGCTCCCGCCCGGCGCGACCCATCCGCGTTCGCGCCGCCGGGTCGGCCAGCGCCTTCAAACTTCGCACCCACTCGTCGGCCGTGTCCGCGAGGAAGCCGTGGACCTCCGGCCGCACGAACACGGGGTGAACGCCGACGGCGTTCGCGATCACCGGCAGCCCGGCGGCCTGGTATTGCAGCACCTTCAACCCGCACTTGCCGCGGCTCCAGTCGTCGTCCGGAACCCAGGTGATGCCGACATCGGCCGACGCGAGCGCTTCCGCCTCCGTCGCCGCGGACCACGGGACCGCATCGACGGCCAGGTTCTCGAATTCCATGAAGCGGTCGCAGACGAGCTTCAGCCGCGTACCGGGAATCGCCTTCCCGACCGCTTCGAGGAGCGGCCGGATGCGTTCGAGTCCTTGCAGCGTGCTGGACGAGCCGACCCAGACGAGGTGAAGCTGCTCGAACCGCGAATGCGCGGCGATCGGGTAGCGTGTTGAATCCAGGCACGTCGGCACGACGACCGTTCGTGTGTTGCGAGCCTGCCTTGTCACCTCGGCCGCGAGGAAGTCGTTGCCGGCGATCACGAGGTCGGCGGCCCGCACGGTTCGCGCGAACCGGTAGGATCGCTTGCGGCTGGCGTTCCCCTTCGGCGAGTACGAGTCGCGGAGCCACACGGCGTCGTCGAAGTCGAACATCAGCTTCTTGGCGTACCGGCGGAGGACGGCGAGTTGCCAGCCGGGGAGGAGCTTCCGTTGGAGAATGACGGCGTCGGCCGTGCGGAGGTCGCGGAAGAGAATCGCCCGCGCGAACGGGTTGCCGGGCAGCGGCCGCAGGTCGAGGGCGTGCCCGGCGGCGGCCAGCGCCGGCGCGAACGCGGCCAGCCGGTAGCGGCTGCACACGTGTTCCACCGAGTCCACCAGTGCGACGAGTCTCACGCGGCCCTCCGTGGCCGACGGGTTACGACCTTCGTTTCTTCGCCATCGCGCGGTCCATGTCCCGCTTCGCCTCGGCGTCCTTCAGCGCGTGCCGCTTGTCGTGCGTCTGCTTCCCCTTCGCGACCGCGATCTCCACCTTCGCCTTGCCGTCCTTGAAGTACAACTTCAGCGGCACGAGCGTGAACCCCTTTTGCGACGCCTTGCCGACGATCTTCTCGATCTCCCGCCGGTGCAGGAGCAGCTTCCGCTCCCGCTTCGGCTTGTGGTTCATCCGGTTCCCGGCCCAGTACTCCGGGATTTCGCAGCCGATGAGCCACAGCTCGTCGTCCTGGATTCGCGCGTAGGCGTCGTCGAGCGTGGCGTGCCCGTCGCGGAGCGACTTCACCTCCGTGCCGACGAGGACGATGCCGCACTCCAGCGCCTCGACGATGTCGTAGTCGTGCGCCGCCCGCCGGTTCCGACAGACGTGCACGAGGCCGTCCTTGTCGGGCATCTTCTTGTTCGCCGCCTTCGCCATGGTGCTACCCGTCTATTCATCGGCCCCGGATAGTAGCATACGGTTGGGGAAGCTGCGAAGTCCAACCGGACGGCGCGGGCTGCCAGTTTGACAGCCCGCCGCCACCGCCGCCACCGCCACGGGTGGCCCCGCGTGGCGGAAACGCCACCTGGGTTGACGCGACGGGTATAATGTCCTTTCGTACACTTCTACGGACACGTGCGATGCCCCGATTCGTCATCCTCGAACACGACTGGCCAATCCGTCATTGGGACCTGTTGCTAGAAGACGGCGACGTGCTGCTCGCGTGGCGGCTGCTGGCGGAACCCGCGGCGGGAACGACGGTTCCGGCGGAGCGTAACGCGGACCATCGGAAGCTGTACCTCGACTACGAGGGGCCGGTGTCCGGGAATCGGGGAACGGTTACGCGGTGGGACGCGGGGGAGTTCGAGTGGGTGACACGGGCGGAAGGCGAATGGATGGTGCGAGCCGAAGGCGAACGGATTTGCGGTGAGATTAGGCTCGCCCGAGATGCGGTCGTGTTTTCGGAGGCACGGTTCTCACCCCGAAGGGGTGGGAGTTCTTAGCCCAGGGCAACGCCCTGGGCGGGGCCATGCGTGTCCGCGACCGCCGAAGCGCGCCCAGGGCGTTGCCCTGGGCTATGCGCTTGCAGGCTTTCAGCCTGCCGGGTGGTTGCGATCTCCACCCAGGGCGGCGTCGCTGCGCTCCTTGCCCTGGGCTAACATCTCCCACCCCTTCGGGGTGAAAACAAAAAAAACCGGCCGACGGCCGGTGGCCGGTCATTCCTCCGTCAGCTTCCGCGTGGCGTCCTGGTCCAGCCCGTTATAGTTCGCCGAGCTGTGCCGGCCGACCGACGCGTCGGCGTCGGCCGCCTCGTCCGGGTTGTCGGCCAGTTGCCGCTTCAGCGTCTGGCGGCGGTGCTTGTTCCCGCGCTTCTTCACGGCCCGCTTCAGCTCCCGCATCTTGCGTTTGTCCGGATCGACTGGCATAACAGCCCCCACATGAACCGCCGCATCCTGATCGCCACCGACGCCTGGCACCCGCAGGTCAACGGCGTCGTCCGCACGCTGGATACTACCACCCGCATTCTTCGGCAGCTCGGCCACGCGGTCGAGGTCGTCTCGCCGGATTGCTTCTCCAAGCTGTCCGTGCCGTTCTACCCGGAGATTCCGTTCTCGCTGCCCGCCCCGCACCGGATCGACACGCTCGTGCGGCGGTTCGGCCCGGAGCACGTCCACATCGCCACGGAGGGGCCGATCGGCCACATGGTTCGCAGGCATTGCACGAGACGGGGGTGGAAGTTCAGCACGTCGTACCACACGAAGTTCCCGGAGTACCTGCACCGGCTCATCGGGTTCCCCGAATCGTGGGCGTACCGCATCCTGCGGTGGTTCCACAACGGGGCGGGGACCGTCATGGTCGCGACGCCGAGCCTGGAAGCGGACCTGAAGTCCCGCGGGTTCGCGTCGCCGATCCGCCGGTGGTCGCGCGGCGTGGACTTGACGCTCTTTCAACCGAAGCCGAAGGAAGTGGGGCCGTACCCGCGGCCGGTGCTGCTGTACGTCGGCCGCGTCTCGGCGGAAAAGGGGATCGACGACTTCCTGAAACTCGACACGCCGGGGACGAAGGTGGTCGTCGGCGACGGCCCGGCCCGCGAGGAACTGACGAAGCGATACCCGGACGCCGTGTTCCTCGGCTACCGCAAGGGGGCGACGCTCGCGGACTGCTATGCGTCCGCGGACCTGTTCGTGTTCCCGAGCAAGACGGACACGTTCGGCCTCGTGATGATCGAGGCGCTGGCGTGCGGGCTGCCGGTCGCGGCGTACCCGGTGACCGGCCCCATCGACATCATCACCCGCCCGGAGCTGGGGGCGCTCGACGATGACCTCGGCCGCGCCGTGGAGATAGCGATGCGGACCGGCGACCCGGCCGCGTGCGCCGAGGAGGGTCGGCGGTATACGTGGGAGAACTGCACGAACCAGTTCCTGGGGAACCTGGTACCGACATAGTAGTAGGCACACTCCGTGTGCCGTTTCCTTCACGCGCCCAGAGAGTTCGCCCGAGTCGCTGCGACCCGCAGCAGACGGCACACGGAGTGTGCCTACTACTATGACCGCCGCGGCGAGTTCGGCCGAGCAGCCGCGGCCGACAACAGACGGCACACGGAGTGTGCCTACTACTATTTGCCGCCGCCATCGTGTACACTCTTTTCACCCCATCAGCCACCTTCCCGGAACCACACCCATGACGCCGCTGTCCCGCCGCCGGTTCTTGCAGTCGTCCGCCGCGTTCACCCTGGCCGCCAGCTACGGCCGCACCGCCGACTCGAACGAGAAGCTCAACGTCGGCGTCATCGGGACCGGCAACCGCGGGTCCACCCTCACCCGCGAGGTGCTCAAGAACGGGCACAACGTCGTCGCCATGTGCGACGTGGCCGGGTTCCGGCTCGACAAGTTCGCGAAGTTGGTGACGGACGCCAAGCAGGAGAAGCCGACGCGGTATACCGACCACCGGAAGCTGCTGGAGCACAAGAACCTCGACGCCGTCGTGATCGCGACGCCGGACCACCACCACCGCGACATCCTCATCGCCGCGATGCAGGCGGACAAGGACACCTACGTCGAGAAGCCGCTGACGAAGTCGATCGACGAGGGGAAGGAGATGATCGAGGCCGTCCGGAACACGAACCGGATCGTGCAGGTCGGCAACCAGCGGCACAGCGGCCCGCACTGGCGGAAGGCCCGCGACATCATTCAGTCCAACGACTTCGGCGACATCGTGTGGGTGAAGGTGTGGGACTGCCGGAACTGGGTGAAGAAGGACCCGTTCGCCCCGCCAAAGGACTTCGACAAGGCGGCGATCAAGTCGATCGACTGGGACGCGTTCCTCGGCAAGGCCCCGAAGCGGGAGTTCAACGCGACGCGGTACTGGTCGTGGCGGTGGTACTGGGACTACGCCGGCGGGCTGATGACGGACATCGGGGCGCACCAACTGGACATCGTGCAGTGGCTGAGCGGGGCGGACGCGCCGAAGTCGGTCGCGACGAACGGCGGGACGTACTACTTCAAGCACTGGGAGACGCCGGACGTGGTCCACGGCGTCTGGGACTACGGCAAGTTCGCGGCGACGTTCAACGTCGAGTTCGTGAACGGCGCGGACGGTGTCGGGTGTGCCTTCTACGGCACGAAGATGACGCTGATCGCCGACGCGGACAAGGAGATTCGCATCTACGACACGATCGACAAGATCACCCCGGAGACGAAGCCGGTGGACTCGTGGGCGTCGAAGAACGAGACGGACCTGCACGTGAAGAACTGGCTGGACTGCTGCGTGAGCCGGAAGGAGCCGAACAGCCCGATCGAGCTGGGCCACCGCGTCATCACGGCGGCGCACCTGGCGAACCTGTCGTACCGCACCGGGAAGAAGGTCTACTGGGACGCGGAGCGGGAACAGGTCATTGGTGGTTGATCGCCCGAAAGCCCAGGCACGGCCGTGCCTGGGCTTTCGGGCTTCGATTCCCTCCCCAGGATTCCGACCGTGTTCATCTACGAGAAAGCCCCCTTCCCCTCCTGTCACGCATCCACACTCGTGGAGCACTCGCCGGGGAAGCTGCTCGCCGCGTGGTTCGGCGGCACGGACGAGGGGGCGAAGGACGTGCAAATCTGGTCCAGCGCCTTCGACGGCAAGTGGTCCGAGCCGCACGTCGTCGGCACGATGCCGGGGCAGCCGTGCTGGAACCCGGTGCTGTTCAAGCCCGCGGCCGGCGGCCTCGTGTTGTGGTACAAGGCCGGGCCGAGTCCCTCGACGTGGGTGGGGTACGAGCGCCGCTCGGCCGACGGCGGCCTGACGTGGTCGAAGCCGGAAGTGATGCCCGCGAGCTTCTACGGCCCGGTACGCGCGAAGCCGATCCAACTGAAGGACGGCACACTGCTCGCGGGCACGTCGGTGGAGGCCGGGGCCGGGCCGACGCGGACGTGGACGCCGTTCGTGGACCGCTCGACCGACGACGGCAAGACGTGGCGGCGGTCGAACGCATTCCAAGTACCGGGCAAGCACGCGCAAATTCAGCCGTCGCTGTTCGTCACCGGCGACGGCCGGGTCGTGGCGGTGATGCGGTCGTTCGACCCGCGGAAGGTTTGTCGCGCGGAATCGGCCGACGGCGGGGTGACGTTCTCGCCAGCCGCGGCGACCGACCTCGACAACCCGAGTACCGGCGTGGACACGGTGACGACGAAGGACGGCGACGTGCTCATGGTCTGCAACCCGGTTCCGCAGGGCCGCACGCCGCTGAGCATCGCGCGCTCGACCGACGACGGCAAGACGTGGGCGCGGGTCCGCGACCTGGAGGCGGAACCCGGCGAGTACTCCTACCCGGCGATGATCCTGGGCCGCGACGGGATGTTGCAGATCACGTACACGTGGCGGCGGACGCACATCAAGCACGTCACGATTGATCCGGCGACGTTGAAGAAGTGAAAGGCGAAGGCGAGCGTCGGGGGGGGGGCCCCCCCCCGCGGGAATAAAACCGACCGGCCGTAAGGGTCCAAAAACCCACCCCCGGCGGGTGTGGACAGCCCGC